>NZ_JBGWAB010000048.1:0-51576 GCF_041862025.1 Streptomyces sp. AB3(2024) | reverse complement strand
GCGGCTGACGGCCCGGCCGCGGGGACGGCGGCGGCGCCCGGCGCCGCCGCCGTCCGGCCGTCCGGCGGTCGGTCCGGCGCTCCGTCAGACGAGGACGTTGACGGCCCGGGCGATGACGAGACCCAGGATGGCCAGGGAGATGACGGACTGGACGGTCATGACGCTCTTGGCCCAGGGGGCGAGCGGCATGACGTCGGTGGGGCTGAACGCGGTCGAATTGGTGAATCCGAGGTAGAGGTAGTCGATGTAGCGGGGGCGCCACTGCGCCCCGGCCAGTTCGGGGGTGATCTGCTGGGGGAAGGCGAGCGCCGGAGTCCGGGGCATGTGGTGCGCCCGGGCGGCCGGTCCGCCGCTGTCGAGTTCGAAGTACAGCAGGGAGAAAGTGAGGACGGTGGAGGCCCAGACGCTGCTGCCGGCCAGGAGGAGGGCGGACGCGGACCCGGTCTCGTTCCCACCGTGGATGAGATCGTCGATCAGCCGGACGGTGGACCACAGGGTGCTGCACGCCAGCACGACGACCAGGGCGACCGACACCCCGCGCAAGGCGGACGAGCGGCGGCTGATCCGGAGGGGGTCGCCCGAGACCAGCGCCACCAGGAGCAGCCCCTCGGCCGCGGGGAGCGCCCATCGGGGTCCGAGCCGCAGGTCGTCGGGGAGGAGCAGGGTCAGCACCGCGGCGGCGATGACGGCCGCGGCCATCGGCCAGCGGGTCTCGGGGTACACCGGCGGTGGCGGTGCGGGCTCCGGCTCGTGCGGGTCGCTCATACGGTTCGCATCCGAGGGGGTGTGTCCGGTCAGGGCAGACTGCTGCGAGGGGGCGGGGCGGCGGGGCGGTCCGCCCCGGCCACCGCGGTCACCCGACGCAGGGGGGCCGGGACCGCGGCTCCCACCGTAGACCGAGGTGAAGGCGCGGCGAGGTGACCGACACGCTCCCCGCACACATCCCCGCCGCGGCGTTCCGGCCGTCGCGGCACGTCACAATGGCGCGCACGGAGCGCCGCCGCCCCGGCCTGCCGGAGCCGGCGCGCTCCTCGGGCGGGGCGCCTCCACGGAACGCCGCCACGGAAGGCCAGCCATGACAACGAGTCAGATCCTGCTCGGCATCGGACTGGTCGTGGCCCTCGCCGTGGGCTGCCAGGTGATCGCGAGCCTGCTGCGCGTCCCGGCGATCCTCCTGCTGCTGCCGGCCGGATTCCTCGCGGGCACGCTGACCGACGACGTCAACCCCGAGAAGCTGCTCGGTCCCGCGTTCTCCCCGCTCGTCTCCCTGGCCGTCGCGGTCATCCTCTACGACTCCGGCCTCGGACTCGACCTCCGCCACCTCAAGGGCCACACCCGCACGGTCGTGGTCCGGCTGGTCTGGCTCGGCGCCCTCGTCACCGGGGCGGCCGCGGCCCTGATCGCCGTCCCCGTCCTCGGCATGTCGGCGGGCGCCGCCGTGATGCTCGGCGCGATCCTCGTGGTCAGCGGCCCGACCGTCGTCGGGCCGCTGCTGCGGTTCGTCCGCCCCACGGAGCGTCTGCAACGCGTCCTCGTCTGGGAGGGCTCCCTGATCGACCCGCTCGGGGGCATCCTCGGAGCGCTCGTCTTCCACGGCGTCCTGGCCAGCGGACAGTACGGCTTCACCGAACAGCTCGCCATGTTCTGCGGCAGCGCCGCGGTCGGCCTCGCGGGCGGCGCCGTCGGCACGGCCCTGCTCTGGCTGCTTTTGCGCCGCCTCACCCTCGACGAGGTGCTCGCCACGACGGTTCAGCTCGCCGCCGTGGTCTCGGTGGCGGCGGCCTGCGACGCCTTCCGCGAGGACACCGGCCTGATCGCAGCCGTGGTCATGGGAATCGCCCTGGCCAACCTGCCCGGCCTGGACATGCCCGCCCGCCGGTCCTTCTTCGAGACGCTGGTCTCGCTCGTCATCGGCCTGCTGTTCATCTCCATCTCGGCCACCGTCACCCCGCAGTCCCTGCGCCACGTGGCACTGCCCGCCCTGGGGCTGGTCGCCGCGCTCGTCCTCGTCGTCCGGCCGCTGGTGGCGCTGCTCTGCACCGCCCGCACCGACCTCCCCTACCGCGAGCGCTGGTTCATCGGCTGGATGGCCCCCCGCGGCATCGTCGCCGCGGCCACCGCCTCCACCTTCTCCGTCTCCCTAGTCGCGGCCGGCATCGGCGGCGCACAGAAGATCCTTCCCGCGACCTTCGTGGTGATCGTCGCCACCGTCACGGTGTACGGCCTGACGGCGGTACCCGCGGCCCGCCGGCTCGGCGTCCGCCGCTCGGCCCGCTCCCGGCCCCTCCTGGTCGGTGGCGACCCCTGGGTGATCGAGCTCGGGCGCGCCCTGCGCTCCGCGGGCCTGGACGTCCTCATGTGGGCCGGCCTCGACGGCCAACGGCGCGGCATCACCGACGCCGGCCTCGACCTGGCCCCGGGCGAACTGCTCGCCGCCGCCACCGGCGCCGGCGCCGAACTCGAAGGCATCACGGACGTCCTGCTGCTCACCGACGAGGACGACTTCAACGCCCTCGCGTTCATGACCCTCAAGGAGACCGTGGAGGGCCCCGTCCACCGGCTGGCACCACCCACCAGCGGCCACGGCGTCGTCGCCCCGTACACGGGAAACGAGGCGCTGTTCGGGCCCGGCCTCAACCGGCCGGAACTGGCCCACCGGTACGCGGACGGCGCCCGCATCGTCGTCGTGCCGGCCGACGAGGGCGTCCCGGCCGGACACGACACGCTGTTCCTGGTGCGGCCGGACGGACGGCTCGCCGCCGCCACGGAGGCCGGACCGCCGACGCCGGGCGACGGCGACACCGCCATCCTCCTGACCCCCGGGGCCCCGTCCCCGCCGCGGTCCCGGGCGTAGTCCCGCCGTGGTCTCAGCCGCGTTGGCGGTCCAGCGCCTCGTCGAGGGTGCACGCCGCCAGGATGAGCGACAGGTGGGTGAACGCCTGCGGGAAGTTGCCCAGTTGCTCACCGCTGGGGCCCACCTCCTCGGCGAAGAGACCGACGTGGTTGGCGTAGGTGTGCATCTTCTCGAACGTGTACCGGGCGGGCCGCAGGCGGCCGGCCCGGGCGAGTGCGTCCACGTACAGGAAGGTGCAGAGGCTGAAGGTGCCCTCGGAGCCGCGCAGGCCGTCCGGGGAAGCGGCCGGGTCGTAGCGGTAGACGAGGCTGTCGGAGACCAGGGTGCGGTCCATGGCGTCCAGGGTGGAGAGCCAGGACGGGTCCTTGGGCGCCACGAAGCCGACCCGGGGCATGAGCAGGAGGGAGGCGTCCAGCACGGCATCGCTGCCGTAGTGCTGGACGTAGGCCCGGCCGGACTCGCTCCAGCCGCGCTCCATGACCTGGTACAGGATGTCGTCGCGGGTCCGCGTCCAGCGCTCGGTGTCGGCGGGCCGGCGGAACTCCTCCGCCAGCCGCAGGCCCCGGTCGAAGGCGGCCCAGCACATGATCCGGCTGTACGTGAAGTCCTGGCGGCCGCCGCGCGTCTCCCAGATCCCCTCGTCGGGTCGGTCCCAGGAACCGGCCAGCCAGTCCAGCGTCCGGGAGAGCACCTTCCAGCCCTGGTAGCCGGCCTGCACGGCGATTTGGTGTCCCTCGGACAGGGCGTAGAGCGCCTCTCCGTAGATGTCCAGCTGCAACTGGTCGGCGGCCGCGTTGCCCAGCCGGACCGGCGCCGAGCCCCGGTAACCCTCCAGGTGACCGAGGATCTCCTCGGTCAGCAGCGGTTCGCCGTCGACCCGGTACATGATCTGGAGCGGTTCGCCGTTCCTGCCCGCGGACTCGCGCAGCCGGTCACCGAGCCAGTGCGTGAAGTCGGTGGCCTCCTCGACGAACCCGAGGTCGAGCAGGGCGCGTACGGAGAGCGAGGCGTCGCGGACCCAGGTGTAGCGGTAGTCCCAGTTGCGTTCGCCGCCGACCTGTTCGGGCAGGCCCATGGTGGCGGCGGCGACCGGGGCTCCGGAGGGCGCGTACGTGAGGAGCTTGAGGGTGATGGCGGAGCGGTTGACCATGTCGGGCCACCGGCCGCGGTAGTTGGAGCCGCGGACCCAGCTCTGCCAGAAGTCGGCGGCCTCCCAGAGCTGGTGGGTGATCCCGTCGACGGAGAGCGGCGGCGGGGTCTGCGCGTCGGCTCCGCGGACGGTGAGGACGACCGCCGCCGCTTCGCCCACCTTCAGCGTGAAGGAGCCCCGTACGTCGTCGCCGTCACGCTCCACCGGGAAGGTGCTCTGCAGGTGCGCGCAGACGCCCGGCGCCCGGAAGACGGCGGCCTCGGGGCCCAGCTCCAGGCTGTGGGCGGCCCGGCCGTAGTCGAACCGGGGGCGGCACTCCATGTCGAAGCGGACGGTGCCGCGCACGGTGCGGACGGTGCGGATCAGGGTGTGCCGGACCGCCGGGGTACGGCCGGTGTGCGGCGGCATCCAGTCGAGCACCTCGCCCACTCCGTCGGGGGACATGAAGCGGGTGACCAGGACGGCGGTGTCCGGGTAGTACAGCTGTTTGCAGCGGGCCTGCGGGTCCGCCGACGCGATCCGGAAGTAGCCGCCGCGGTCGTGGTCCAGCAGGGCGGCGAAGATGCTGGGGGAGTCGAAGCGGGGCGCCGCGAACCAGTCGACGACGCCGGTCGAGGTCACGAGCGCGGCGGTCTGCAGGTCACCTATGAGTCCGTGCTCGGCGATGGGCGGATAGCGGTCCATGAGCATCCCCGGGTCAGGGTGGTCCTTTGGACTCACTATCGGCCAGCGCCACCCGAAGCGCCCGGCGAGCCGGGGAGCGCCGGGCGTCGGCCCTGGTCCGCGGGGGTGCGAACAGGCTCCGGACACGCAGGGCGCGCGGGGTCGGAGCGTGCCGTCGGAATGACGTTCGGTGACTCGCCGGGACGTCGCGGACCGTATGCGCCCGACATGGCCCGGTGCCGTGATACGACCACCGTGAGGCCTGTCGCCCGACGTGTCCGGGTGGATCCCTGAGCTGAGGAGACGATGCGCATGTCGGCCGTACCCGCCGGGCCGCCCACCGCGACACCGCCGGACGCGTTCGCCCTGGTCCGCACCCGCGGGTACGTGGTGCTGCTGGTCATGACGGCGCTCCTCGGCATCCCGGTCTCCGCGGTGGCCTTCGGGTTCCTCGCGCTCGTGTCCGAGCTGCAGTCGCTGACCTACACCGACCTGCCGAGGGGGCTGGGCTTCGACGGAACGCCCTCGTGGTGGCCGATCCCGCTGCTCGCCGTGGGCGGCCTGCTGGTGGCCCTGACCATCCGGTTCCTTCCGGGGGAGGGCGGCCACCGGCCGGCCGAGGGCCTGGTCACGAAGGGACCGCCGACGGCGGCGGAGCTGCCCGGCATCGCGCTCGCGGCGATCCTGTCGCTGGGCGCGGGGGTGGTGCTGGGGCCCGAGGCGCCGCTCATCGCGCTCGGCGGCGGCCTGGCGGTGTTCGCCGTCCGAGCCGTGAAGCGCAACCTCGATGCCGGAACCACCGGCGTCCTCGGGGCCGCGGGGAGTTTCGCGGCCGTCAGCACGCTGCTCGGCTCACCCCTGCTCGGTGCGTTCCTCCTGATGGAGGTGACCGGCATCGGCGGCGCGATGCTGGGGATCGTCCTGGTACCGGGCCTGCTCGCGGCCGGCGTGGGCGCGCTGATCTTCACCGGTCTGGGGTCGTGGACCGGCCTCGGCACGTTCTCGCTGGTCCTCGGCAAGGTACCGCCCGCCGCCCGCCCCGACCTCGCGGGCTTCGGCTGGGCACTGGCCGTCGGAGTGGCCGCGGCCCTGCTCGGCGCGGCGCTCCACCGGACGTCCCTGCTCCTGGAGGCCCGGGTCGAGCGCCGGCGGCTGCCGCTCACCGTGCTGGCCGGTGTGCTCATGGGCGTGGCCGCCCTGGTGTACGCCGAGACCACCGGCCGGGAGGCCTCCGAGGTGCTCTACTCGGGGCAGAGCGCCCTCGGTCCGCTGCTGGCGGGCCAGGCCGGATACACGGCGGGGGCCCTGGTGGTCCTGCTGGTGTGCAAGTCCGTCGCCTACGGCCTCGCACTCGGCGCCTTCCGCGGCGGCCCGGTCTTCCCGTCGATGTTCGTGGGAGCCGCGGTCGGTCTGGCCCTGGCCCACCTCCCCGGGCTGGACGTGACGTCCGGCTTCGCGATGGGCGTCGGGGCGATGTGCGTGGCGATGCTGAAACTGCCGATGACCTCCGTGCTGCTGGCCACCATCCTGATGGGAACCGAGGGGATCACCGTGATGCCGCTCGTGATCGTCGCGGTGGTGGTCTCCTACGTCCTCTCACTCAGACTGACCCCCGCCCCGACGCCCCCGACGCCCCCGACTCTCCCGACGTCCCCGTGAACGGCGGTCCGGGACCGGAGCATCGCTCAGCCCGGATAGCGGGCGGAGGCCGCGACGAAGGGTGCCGCGTCGCGGGACACCGAGGCGACGAGGGCGACCCAGGAGCCGTCCGTGAACTCGATGTCCATGCGTCCCTTCTGGAGCACGCCCGTCGGTTTGGCGCGCAGGGCGGAGACGGCCGATCGGGGCGTTTCCCAGTACTGCTTCATCACCGGCGTCATCTGCCACAGCTGTGAGACGTCGCTCAGGGCGTACCAGCGCCGGTCCGTGACGGCCAGCACACCGGTGACCGAGCCGCGCGCGCCGGCCCGGGAGATGACGAAGCGTCCGGCCGCGCTCTGCCAGCCGCCCTCCATGCTCCTCCCGTGCATCAACCGGTTGCCGAAGTTGTCCACCGCGTCCGGCATCCGGTCGATGGCGTCCGCCGCCGCGGCCGGCCTCGACCGGCGGGGGTCGAGCACACGCGCCTTGGCCAGCTGCTTCAGGGGCCCGGGCAGCCTTCCCTCGATCCGCCGCTGGAGCTCGGAGGGCTCGGGCGGCGGGAGCAGCGACTCGGGAGGGGTCGGCACGCCCGGCCCCAGTCCGTAGGAGCACCAGGCGATGAGCCGCTCCCCGGGTCGCAGGAACGCCTCGGCTTGTTCACGCCCGCCCTCGCTCAACGGACCCGCTCCTGTTCGTCGTTCGGCCGGTCTGTCCGGCGCTCTGGATTCTGCCTCACCCGTCGCCATTGATGATCACCGGGGCGGTGGTGTTCCCGGCCGTCCCGCCGGTTCGGGCGATCGCCTAGGGTCTGCTGAAACGTGACGAGGTGTTACGTGACGAGGGGGGATTCCGCGATGTTCGCAGTGGTCTACCGGTGGCGGCTCCACGAGGGCAAGGAGCAGCAGTTCAAGGATGGTTGGCGGCGGGTGACGGCCGCGATCCACGCCCGGTGCGGCAGTTACGGCTCGCGCCTGCACCGGGCGGACGACGGCACGTGGGTGGCGTACGCGCGATGGCCGGACGCGGAGAGCCGCGAACGGTGCGAGGTGCCCGATCCACAGGGCGTGGCCATGATGAGCGGGGCGATCGCGGAGCGCTTCCCGGAGACCCGCCTGCTGATCGTCGACGACATGCTCGCGGAGCCGCCCGGTCCCCCGGTGGCCGAGTCCGAGGGGTCGGCGGTCATGGGCGATCATTTGGCGACGGCACGGTCCTGGGTCGAGGGATGGGCCGTCGTCCGAGGGGCGTCCGAGCCGGTGGATGTGCCCTGGGGGCTGCGGGTCGAGATCGGCCGGCCGGCCCGCACGGTCCGGCACGTCCTGCTCGACGCCGATGCCGCAACCGCCCGCGGGCTCATCGGCACGATCACCGAGCCCGGCACGTGCGTCAAGGCGTTCCTCCCACCGGGCGACATGGAACCCTGGTTCCCGTCCGCGTGGGAGCCGACCGATCACTGCTTCCTGATGGCCGTCGACCTGCGCCCGTCGCCCGTGCGGGCGCCGGACGGGTACACCGTCACCGTCGAGACCGCCGACGGCGTCACCCTGGTGCGCGTCCTGAGCGCCGACGGGGAACCCGCCGCGTGCGGCCGGACCGGTCTGGCCGGTACCGCCTGCGTCTTCGACCAGATCGTCACCGAACCGGCTCACCGGCGCCTCGGCCTGGGGACGGTGGTGATGGCCGCCCTCACCGACGCGGCCATCGAGAGCGGAGCGACCACGGGCATCCTGGGCGCGACCGTCCAGGGCCGGGCGCTCTACGAAGCGCTCGGCTGGAAGGTCCTCTCGCCCTTGTCCGGGTTCGTCTACCGGCCCCCGGCCCGGTCGCACCGCACGAGGACGGTGACGCCCTCGCCGCAGAGGTGATCCGGGACGTCCTCCATCACGATCCGGACCGCCGCCGCTCCTTCCGTGGGGGTGGGTGTCACACGCTTTCGTCGGCGCGGCCCGCGCGGCGGGAGCGCCGCAGTTCCAGGCCGACGGGGACGAGGGAGACGGCGACGATGAGCGCGATGATCGGCAGGAGGTAGCGGTCCACGTCGGGTACGGAGGAGCCGAGCGCGTACCCGGCCAGGACGAGGCCGGTGGTCCACAGCAGACCTCCCAGGACCTGCCAGAGGGCGAAGGTGCGCGCCGGTACGTTCAGGATCCCGGCCAGGGGGTTCAGCACGGTCCGCACGATGGGCAGGAACCGGGCCAGGACGATGGCCTTCGCGTACCCGTAGCGCTGGAGGATCTCCGCCGCGCGGGCGGCGCCCTCGCCGATCTTGCGGGACCCGGTCCGGGTCAGGAAGGCGGGGCCCGCCTTCCGGCCCAGCAGGTAGCCGGTCTGTGCGCCCGCGAGGGCGCCGACGGCCGAGGCGAGCAGCACCCAGGGCAGCGAGAGGTGCCCGGTGGTGGTGGCCGAGCCGGCGCACAGCAGGCCGGCCGTGAAGAGCAGCGAGTCGCCGGGCAGGAAGAACCCGATCAGCAGGCCGGTCTCGGCGAACAGGACGACCGCGATGCCGACCGTCCCGAACGCGGCGAGCAGGGACTGGGCGTCGAGGAGGTTCACGGCGAGGTGCACCGGCGCGGGTGCGGCGAGCTGGGCGAGGGGCATCGGCACGGTCCCATCGATAATGGAGGTCGGGGTGGGGCTCACAGCCGTGGGCGAAAGGCTTCCGGACCGCCGCGGGTGCGGCCGGCCCATCTCGGCGTCTACAGAACAGTAGTCGGTCTACCCCGCCGTAGACGACTCCGTGAGAGGAAACTTCCGTGGTGGACAGCGCGAGCGAACGCCGGCCGGCCGGCGAGCTGGAGTCAAGCGTTCTGGCTGCCCTGTGGGCCGCGGGTCAACCGCGGTCGGCGGCGCAGGTCAGGGCGGCGATACCGCAGCCGCTGGCCCGGACCACGGTGGCGACGCTGCTCGCCCGGCTGTACGAGAAGGGCGTCATCGGCCGGAGTCCGGGCGGGCGGGGCTTCCTGTACTTCCCCCTGGAGGACGCGCACGGCATGACGGCTCGCCGGATGCACCGCGAGCTCGACCAGGACGGCGACCGCAGCGTTGTCCTGGCCCGGTTCGTCGAAGGGCTGAGCTCCGACGACGAGGCGGAGCTCAGGCGGCTGCTGGAGGGAGGCGGACAGTGATCGTCCTCCTTCTCGTCCCCCTCGTACTGCCCTGGATCCTGCCGCCGCTCGCCCGGCGCGCGGCGGCCCGGGTGAGGCCCGAGGCGGCGCTCTGGACGGTCACCGCGGCCACCGCCGCGCTCGCCGTCGCGGTCGTGGCCTGCCTGGGCGTCCTGCTGCTGCCCCTCGCCCTGGCGATCGCGCCGCTGGCCGCCCTCCTGCACCTGATCCGGCCGCTCCAGGCCGGTCCGGCGCCCGTGGCCCTCGGCATTTCGGCGCTGTCCGCGGGGATCGTGGCGGTCACCGGTGTGACCGTGGTCCGGCGTGGGCTGTCCGAGGCGAAGCGCCTGCGCGGAGCCCACGGGGACGTCGCGCACCTCCCGCAGGTCGGAGGGCTGTGCGTACTGGAGGACTCCCGCCCGGACGCCTACGCCCTGCCGGGCCTGACGGGTCCGGGCCGGATCGTGGTCACCAGCGGCATGCTGCGTTCCCTGGACCCGTGCGAGCGCGAGGCGCTCCTGGCCCACGAACGCGCCCACCTCGCCGCGCGCCACCACCTCTTCCTCGCCGTCGCCCAGCTCGCCGGATGGTGCCACCCGGCCCTGGCCGCCGTCGTGCCCCAGGTGCGGTTCGCGGCCGAACGCGCCGCGGACGAGTCCGCGGCACGGGTCATCGGCAGCCGGACCCTCACGGCGCGCGCGGTGGGGCGCGCGGCCCTGGCCGCCACCCGTGGCGGCCGGCGCCCCGGGGGATCCGTACTCGCCGCCGGAGCGGTCACCGGTCCGGTCCCCGCCCGGGTGAAGGCCCTGCTCGGCCACGCCCCCGTCCGGTGGGTCGCCCCGGTGCTCCTGGCCGTGGCCCTGCTGTGCACGACGGCCGGGACGTCCGCCCTGTCCGGTGCCGTCTGGCTGCACCGGGGCGTCGAGATCGCCCAGGGGGAGTAGGCCGCCGGGGCGGCCGGGCGCCCCGCGCCGTCAGGCGGCCAGGACGCCGGTGCCGAGGAGACCGAAGAGCAGGACGCCGATGACGATCCGGTAGACGACGAAGGCGTTGAAGGAGTGCTTGGCGACGAACTTGAGCAGCCAGGCGATCGAGGCGTAGGCGACCGCGAAGGACACCACGGTCCCGACGGCCAGCGGGAGCATGTCGACGCCGGCGCCGACGGCGTCCTTGAGCTCGTACAGGCCCGCGCCGGTCAGGGCGGGGATGCCGAGGAAGAAGGAGAGGCGGGTCGCGGCGACGCGTTCGAGGTCGAGGATGAGGCCGGTCGACATGGTGGCGCCGGAGCGGGAGAAGCCGGGGAAGAGCAGGGCGAGGATCTGGGAGCAGCCCACCAGCATGGCGTCCTTGAAGCCGGTGTCGTCCTCGCCGCGCTTGTGCCGGCCCATCTGGTCGGCCGCCCACATCAGGCCGCTGCCCACGATCAGGGACCCGGCGACCACCCACAGGGAGGCCAGGGTGCTCTCGATGAGCGGTTTGGCGGCCAGGCCCACGACCACGATGGGGACGGTGGCGAAGATGACCCACCAGGCGAACTTGTAGTCGTGGTGGTAGCGCTCCTCCCGGTTGGTCAGGCCGCGCCCCCACGCGCTCACGATCCGCACGATGTCCTTGAAGAAGTACACCAGCACCGCGGCGATGGCTCCGACCTGGATGACGGCGGTGAACGCGACGACGGCCTTGTCGTCCACCGGAATGCCCATCAGGCCCTCGGTGATCTTCAGATGCCCGGTGGAGGAGACCGGCAGGAACTCGGTCACCCCCTCGACGATGCCGAGAATGGCTGCCTGACCGATGCCGATGGTGCTCAATGGGTCCGTCCCTGGGGTTGGTTGGATGGAGCGGCGGAGGCTGGAGAGGGCCGGTGCCCGAGGCCGAGGGCGGGCCGCGCGGCCCGCGCGGGTCGCCGGGGGCGTCCTGGTGGTGGGTGCACGGGATTCCTGTCGTCGCGCCGCAGGGGACGGCGGGGGTCATGGGTGAAGGGAGCTCGTGGCACACTCGGGGAAGACCCTCGTCTTCTACGCGCGTGTAGAAGACGAGGGTGACTGTAGAGGATGACCGAGGAGGCGGCCAACATTGGACGGGCACGAACACGCCGGTACCGCGCACGAAGGGGACCGTCGCCTGGCCAACGGCAAACGCGAGGCCGAGGTTCTGGCCGTACTCCGGTCGGCCCCCGGTCCGCTCACGCCCCGTCAGGTGCTGGAGTGCATGGGCGGTGACCTGGCGTACAGCACGGTGGTGACGATCCTGACCCGCCTGTACGACAAGCACATGCTCACCCGGCGGCCGCACGGCCGCGCCTACGCCTACGCTCCCGCCACGGACGAACCGGGATTCGCCGCCCGGAAGATGCACCAGGCCATGGAAGAGGTGCCCGACCGCGAGCGGGTGCTCACGCGCTTCGTCGACGACCTCTCCAGCGGGGACGAGGCCTTGCTGCGCCGCCTGCTGGGCGGCGACCTCGACGCGGACCGGTAGGCGCGGGGCCCGCCGTGCACCTCGCCGTGTACCTCCCCCTGCTCCTCCCGCTGCTCGCCGCCCCCGGAGCCCGGTGGCTGGACGACCGCCTGCACCCGCGTCCGGCCACGATGCTCCTGACGGGGGGCGCGTTGGTGCTCGCCGCGGGCAGCACCACCGTGCTCGGGCTCCTGGCCCTGGCGGGCCTGGTCCGCATCCCGGTCGTCACCCGACTGGCCGAGCTGTCACCGGCCGTGCTCCAGCGCGACGATCCCGCCTCGGTCTCCGTCGCCGTCGTCGCCGCGCTGCTCCTGCCGGTCGTCGTGGTGGCCGGTTCCCGCTTCGTGTACCGGCGGGTGCGGGCGGTGTGCGCGGCCGTCCTGGAAGCCGCCTGCTTCCCCGGTCAGGACCCGCTCGTCGTCCTGGAGGAGCCCGCCGCGGACGCCTTCGCGATGCCGGGGCTGCCCGGCCGGATCGTGGTGTCCACGGGCATGCTGGCGTCCCTCGACGCCGCCGAGCGCGAGGTCCTCCTCGCCCACGAGCGCGCCCACCTGAGGGGCCACCACTACCTGTACACCGCGGCCGTCCAACTGGCCGTCACCCTCAACCCGTTGCTGCGACCGCTCGCGGAGCAGGTCGCGTACACGCTGGAACGCTGGGCCGACGAGGCCGCCGCCGAGGCGACCGGGGACCGGCGCCGGGTCGCCGTCACCGTGGGGAAGGCCGCGCTGGCGGCCGGGAAGTCGGGAGGCCGGCGCCGACTGCCCGCGGCGGCCCTGGGGCTGCTGGGCCGCTCCCCGCGGAGCGGGACGCCGGGGCCCGTTCCCCGGCGCGTGGCCGCACTGCTCGCACCCCCGCCGAAGGGCGGCGGATGGCGCGGGGCCGTCGCGGCCGCCTGCGTCGCTGCCGCCGCTCTGTGCACCGCCGATGCCGTACAGGACCTCCACGAGGTGGTGAGGAGGGCCGCGGGAGGGTGATCGGGGAGTTGCCGGACCGGGACTTCCGGACCGTCAGGTCCGGCCTCCTGAACCGTCAGGTCCGGCCGCCGCCGAACCGCACCTCGGTGACGCGGTCCCTCAGCCCGCGGTCGAACAGGACCATGGAACGGATGCCCGAGGCCGCCGGCAGGCCGTCGCGCTCGACGCGGGCCAGCAGCCTCGAAAGGCCCCGCCGATGGACTCCGAAGACCCTCCGCGAGGTCACGCGCCGACGGGCGTGCTGACCGAGCAGTGCCTCCCGGGGCCCGACGTCGAGCACCACCATGTGCAGGGGACGCCCGGCCCGCAGGGCCGTACGGGCCAGCCAACGACGCATCCAGGGCCTGCTGCCGCAGTCGTGGACGAGCAGGGGCCCGCCGCCCCGTATCTCCGCACGCAGACGGCGCAGGTGACCCAGTCGCGCCAACGGCCGGTACACGGCGTACGGGAGCCAGCCGGGCAGCCGCGCCTCGTAGGAGGTACGGGTGGTGCGGGGATCGACGACGAGGGCGGCCGGGGACCAGGCGCGCAGCAGCGTGCTCTTCCCGCTGCCGGGGAGCCCGGCGACGACGACCGCCGCGTCGGACGGGTAGGACAGCGTGACGTCCCGGCCGTTGCGGCCCCGCAGATCGACGACCCCCCGCGGAACCAGGTGTCCGGCGGGCTTCCGGGCCGGGCCGTCGTCCATGCCCGCCCCACCGCCACCGCCACCGCCGCGGCCCGGGGGCCGTACCGTCGCGTGCTCGGTGCCGGGGGAGGTGCTCACAGGTGACGGGCCGTTCGAGTGGGGAGCCGTGGAAGCCCCCGAGACTACGCGAGCCGTCGCGCCGACACCCCCCGGGGTCTCCGGCGGGTGTCGGAGCGGTGGGACACCCTTGACCGGATCATGGCTCGGCGGGCCCCCGACAGCCCTCATACTCGTTGATCGCTGCCGAACCGCGAGCGCAGCGAGGGTCGGGCCCGGAACGCCGGGCGGGAAAGGTTGTTGGGGGACATGAAGGACACGGACGAACTGCTCATACCGGAAGTGGTGGACAGTCCGGCACTCCGGCCGCAGGCCGACGGCGGCCTGGGACGGTGGATGCTCCGCCACCGGGTGCAGCCCGTCGGGTCGACGTCAGGCGAAGGACACGGCGAATCGCACACCTGGTGGAAGGTGATGTGCCTCACGGGCGTCGACTACTTCTCCAGCCTGGCCTACGTGCCGGCCATCGCCGCGCTCGCGGCGGGCGCCGTGTCACCCCTCGCCACCCTCCTGATCGTGGGTCTCACGCTGCTCGGCATGCTGCCCATGTACCGGCGGGTGACGGGTGAGAGCCCCCACGGCGCCGGATCCGTGGCGATGCTGGAGGACCTCCTGCCGTTCTGGCGCGGCAAGGTGTTCGTCCTGGTCCTCCTCGGCTTCGTGGCCACCTCCTGGATCATCACGATCACCCTGTCCGCGGCGGACGCCTCCGTGCACATCGTGGAGAACCCGTTCTTCCCGCACGCCCTGCACGGCCACGAGGTCGCCATCACCGTGGCCCTGCTCCTGTTGCTGGGCGGGGTCTTCCTGCTGGGCTTCAGCGAGGCGGTGAGCGTGGCGATTCCCCTCGTCGCCGTCTTCCTGCTGCTCAACGCGGTGGTCATCGGCGTCGGTTCGGTCGAGGTGTTCACCACCCCCGGCGCCTGGTCCGCGTGGACGGACGCGCTCGTCGAGGGCGGAGGCGGCCTCGGCGACGTCGTGGGCCCGGCCCTGCTGGCCTTCCCCCTGCTCGTCCTCGGCCTTTCGGGCTTCGAGACCGGGGTGAGCATGATGCCGCTCGTCGAGGCCGAAGGCGCCGACCCCGAGGAACGGCTGCGGTCGCGCGTCCGCAACACCCGCAAGCTCCTGACCACCGCCGCGCTCATCATGAGCGTCTACCTGCTGGCGGCCAGCTTCGTCACCACCGTCCTCATCCCGCACAAGGAGTTCGAACCCGGCGGCGGCGCCAACGGCCGCGCGCTGGCGTGGCTGGCCCACGAACACGTCGGTGAGGCCTTCGGCACCGTCTACGACATCAGCACGATCCTCATCCTCTGGTTCGCCGGGGCGTCCGCGATGGCAGGGCTGATCAACATCGTGCCCCGCTACCTGCCGGACTACGGGATGGCCCCGGAATGGGGACGCGCGGTGCGACCGGTCGTGCTCGTCTACACGGTCCTCTGCGTCGTCATCACCGTCGCCTTCGACGCCGACGTCAACGCCCAGGCCGGCGCCTACGCCACCGGCATCCTCGCCATGATGGTCTCCGGCGCCTTCGCCGTGACCGTCTCCGCCCTGCGCCGTCGCCGGCGCGCGGCGGCGGCCGGCTTCACGCTGCTCACCGCCGTACTGCTCTACGCGCTGGTGGCCAACGTCGTCGACAAGCCCGACGGCCTCGCCATCTCGGGCATGTTCATCGCGGGCATCATCGTCGTGTCCCTGGTCTCCCGCGTCTCGCGGACCACGGAACTGCGGGCCGACAGCATCGTCTTCGACCCGGCGGCCCGCCGGTTCGTCACCGAGACCATCGCCTTCGACAACGCCGTCAACATCATCGCCAACCGCCGACAGACCGGGGACAGCGCCGAATACGCCGGAAAGGAGCGGGAGCAGCGCCGCTCCAACCCCGTCCCCGGGCCCGCCGACGTCATGTTCCTGGAGATCGACGTGGTCGACCCCTCCGACTTCAGCGAGACCCTCACCGTGCGCGGCATCGAGGTCGACGGCCACCGGATCCTGCGCGCCGAGGCGCCGGCCGCGCCGAACGCCATCGCCGCGATCCTGCTCGCGCTGCGCGACACGACCGGCGTCAGGCCGCACTGCTACTTCGCCTGGGCGGAGGGCAGCCCGCTGCGGCACATGTTCCGCTACTTCCTGCTCGGCCGCGGCGATACGGCCCCGGTCACCAGGGAGATCATCCGCAGGCACGAGCCCGACCCGGACCGCCGCCCCGGCATCCACGTCGGCGACTGACGGCCGGGGCGCGTACGGCCCGGCGCGCACGGACGCGGAGGGGCCGGGGGAGGAGAGGGACATGCCGGTGGTTGCGAAGGCGGGACCGTGCGTGACCGGTGGGGGAGTCGACGTCACCAGGGTCGGCGGCCGGTGGCGGGTGACGCGGCCGTGGCCGGCCGCGCTGCGCCCCTTCGTGCACAGCTACGCCGGCTACTGGGAGGCGACGGCGTCCCCCTACCGGGTGCGGCTGGTGCCCACGGGCCGGGCCGTCGTGGTGCTCAGCCTGGCCGAGCCGTTCACCCGCATCCGGCGGCTGGGGGACACGGGCCCGCCCGGCCCGGTGACCGGCTCGCTCGTCGCCGGGCTGGAGGACGGGCCCCGCGTGTGCGACCACCCCGGCGGCCAGGAGGCGATCCGGCTGGAACTGACCCCGCTGGGTGCCTTCCGGCTGTTCGCCGTGCCGATGGGCGAGCTGACCAACCGGGTGGTCGAGCTGTCCGACGTCCTCGGCCCCCGGGCCGCCCTCCTGGTGGAGCGGCTGGCGGCCACCGGGGACTGGGGAGCCCGCTTCGACTTGCTGGACACCGCGTTGACGGCCCGGCTCGATCACGGGCCGCGCCCCGCGCCCGAGGTCGGCCACGCATGGCGGCTGCTGACCCGCGCCGGCGGGGCGATCCCCGTCGGCCGGATCGCGGCCGAAGTGGGCTGGAGCCAGGGCCACCTCGTGCGCCGGTTCACCGAACAGGTCGGCCTGACGCCCAAGACCTCCGCCCGCGTGCTGCGCTTCCACCGGGCCGTGGGGCTGCTCACCCGCGACGGCGTGAACCCCACGGACGTGACTGCCGCCTGCGGCTTCTACGACCAGGCGCACCTCAACCGGGAGTTCCGCGCGCTGGCCGGGACCACCCCCGGCCGGATGGCGGCGGCCCGTGTGGCGGAGGGGGCGCTCGCGCTGTGAGGGGTGAGGGCTGAGGGGTGAGGTCAAATTCGTCCAAGCCAGGCCGCCGGTCCGCCGCTAGTGTCCCCGTTCGGAGTGGATCAGGCACCGGGCCCAGGGGCCGGTGAACCTGACTGAGAGGGGAGTACCCGATGGAGAACCTGCTGCGCATCCTCGTGTCCGGAGCGCTCACGGGGGGCTTGATCGCCCTGGCGGGGACGCTCGGCCGGCGCAACCGCAGGCGCCGCGAGGGCGGGGACCCGAACGGGAGCTGACCTTCGCCTTCTCGTGCCCGGGGGGCGCGGCCCGTACGGGGGGCGGGCCGCGCTCGCCATGCGACATGTCCGGTTCTCGCATAATTTGGCAGGCGTTGGACCGACCCACACGTCAAGGAGTTCGCATGGCTGACAAGGGCAAGATGGACCAGGCCAAGGGCAAGGCCAAGGAAGCGGCCGGGAAGATCACCGGCAACGAGCGGATGCAGGGCGAAGGCAAGATGGACCAGGCCAAGGGGAAGGCGAAGGAGGCCGTGTCCAAGACGGAGGAACAGGCCCGCGGCGCCGCCGACAGCCTCCGGGGCAAGAAGGACTAGCAGGCCCCGTGCCCGACCCGGCCGGGCCCGCCCCAGCACGCGGGGCCGGGCCCGGCCGGTCCGCGTCCGGGGCGCCGCCCGGAGGGTACGTGGCCCCGGACGCGCGCCGAACGGCCCCGGGTCGCGACCACGGGGCGTCCCGGCGCACCCACCTGCGGTGACGGCGTACCGCAGGGCGGATCGCCGTCACGGAGTTAGGCTCGGATCATGCCGCGGAAGGGGATGGTGCGCATGTGCCGCTGGCTCGCCTATTCGGGTTCGCCCATGGTGCTCGATGCCGTGCTCTACCGTCCGGAGCACTCCCTGATCAACCAGAGTCTGTACGCCCGCATGGGCGCCGAAGCGACCAACGGGGACGGCTTCGGCATCGGCTGGTACAGCGCGGACCGGGCCGGAGACGGCACACCGGCCATCTTCCGGGACGTCGCGCCGGCCTGGAACAACCGCAACCTGCGCGAGCTGGCCGCCCACGTCCGATCGCCCCTGTTCTTCGCGCACGTACGGGCCTCCACGGGCTCGGCCGTACAGCAGACCAACTGCCACCCGTTCCGGCACGGCCGCTGGCTGTGGATGCACAACGGGGCCATCGCGGACTTCCAGCGGCTGCAGCGGGACCTCTGCATGGCGGTCGACCCGGCGCTCTTCCCGTGCATCGAGGGGTCCACCGACTCCGAGGTGATGTTCTACCTGGCGGTCACCTTCGGCCTCGACCAGGACCCCCCGGGCGCGGTGGCCAGGATGGCCGGGCTCGTGGAACGGCTCGGCAAGGAGCACGGAGTGCCCGAACCGCTCCAGATGACGGTGGCGGTCAGCGACGGCGAGCGGGTCTGGGCCTTCCGGTACTCCAGCCAGGGCGCGTCCCGGACGCTCTTCTACAGCAGCCGCGCCGATACGGTCCGCCACCTCCACCCGGAGATCGAATACCTCAGCGAGATCTCCGACGCGACCCGCATCGTGGTCTCCGAGCCGCTGGGGGACCTGCACGGCGTGTGGAACGAGCTCCCCGAGGCCAGCTACGTGGTGGTCCCCTCCAGCCTGGAGACGGACTACCTCCCCTTCGTCCCCGAACTCCCCTGACGTCCCCCGGCGCGTGCTTACCCCGTACGCGGGAGGGTAGGCGCCCGGCCCAGGGGCCGGTACCAGCAGCGGGAGGTCCGATGACCCGTCGAGTGCACGAGGTGATGACCGGGAATCCGGTGACCGTGGACCGGCAGACGTCACTGGCGGAGGCCGCGCGGGTGATGCGGGACGCCTCCATCGGGGACGTGCTGGTCCTCGACGGAGGCCGGCTCCGCGGCATCGTCACGGACCGTGACATCGTCGTCCGGGCGCTCGCGGAGGAACGGAGCCCCGCCGATACGACGGTCGGCGCGATCTGCAGCACCGAGCCGGTCACGATCGGGCGCGACGAACTCGTCGACCGGGCCGTCGAGGTCATGCGGCGACACGCCCTGCGCCGACTGCCGGTGGTGGGTGAGGACGGCGGCCTCGTCGGCATCGTCACCCTGGGTGACCTCGAAGTCGAGCGGGATCCGGGTTCGCCCCTCTCGTTCATCTCGGCGGCGGAACCCGAGGCCTGACCCCGGGGCCACCGGACACGGCGCCGGTCCGGGCGCACCGCCGCGCCGTCACCGGGACGTCGCGGTCCGCTCCAGCGCGGGGTAGTCGTTGTAGCCCTCGGCGCCGTGCACGTGCATCAGGAACTCGGGACGCAGTTCGTTGAGCGGGGCGCCCGTGCGCAGGCGCTCCGCGAAATCGGGGTTGGCGATGAAGCCCCGTCCCAGCGAGACCAGGTCCGCACCTTCCGCGAGCAGGAGTTCGGCCCGCCGCAGGCCCCCGTCGGCCGCGACCTCCTCGCGCGTGAGAGCGGGGTTGGCGACCAGTGTGCCCGCCCAGGTCCGGCGGATCTCCGCGAAGACGGGCTCGTCCGGGTCCGCGGAGATCTGGTGCAGGTAGACGGGATCGAGGTCCGTCAGGGCCTTGAGCAGGGCGGGGTAGAGCTCCTGGGTGTCGCCCTCCTCCACACCGTTGACGGTCGCCCCGGGCGAGACGCGGACGCCGACCCGCTCCGGGCCGACGGCCTCGACGACGGCCCGCACCACCTCCACGGTGAACCGGATCCGCCCTTCGACGGAGCCGCCCCACCCGTCGGTGCGGAGGTTGGTGTTCTGCGAGAGGAACTGGTGGAGCAGGTGGCCGTTGGCGGAGTGCACCTCCACCCCGGTGAAGCCGGCCGAGACGGCGTTGCGGGCGGCCGTCGCGAAGTCCGCGATCGTGGACCTGATGTCCCGCGCCGTCATCGCGCGGGGCACGACGGCGTCCTGGAACCCGCTCGGGGTGTGCAGAGGTTCCGGGAGCGGCACCGCGGACGGGGCGAGCGGTACGTGCCCGCTGGTGTCGGGGTGCCCGACCCGGCCGCTGTGCTGGAGCTGGAGGAACAGGTGCCCGCCGGCCGCGTGCACGGCGTCGGTGACCCGCCGCCAGCCGGCGATCTGCGCCGGCGTGTGGATCCCGGGGATGTGCGGGTAGCTCTGGCCGACCGCGTTCGGCGTCGTGCCCTCGGCGATGATCAGGCCGGCCGAGGCGCGCTGCGCGTAGTGGGTGACCATGAGATCGCCCGGGACCCCGTCGGCCCCGGCGCGGGTGCGGGTGAGCGGCGCCATCACCAGTCGGCTGGGGAGCTCCAGGCCGCCGAGCCGGGCGGGGGCGAAGAGCGGGGATGCGGAGGGGATCTGCTGGGTCTGGTCCATGCGGGCACCGTAGAACCTCACATCGGTGTCAGGTTCAAGGTCCGGGGCAGGGTGCGGGCCCGCCGCGACCGTCCTGCGCCGGCGGGCGTTCGGGCGCGCCTGGTGCCCGTCGCGGTGGTGGTGGCGCCAGGATGGAGGCCCCCCGCGCCGGGACCGTGCGCGGGGCCGCCGGTGGGAAGGGAAGGCCGCGGTTGAAGCCCTCGTTCGTGACGGAGACCGGGTGTCGTGGCAGTACGTTGTCGATCACCGCGACCGGCGACCTCGACGCCGCCGCCGCGCCGGCGCTGCGGGCCTGCCTGTGGGCCGTCGCCGAGGGTCACTCGGTGGTCGTGATCGACCTGCACGGGGTGCCCTTCATGGACACCGCCGGCCTGCTGCTCCTCCTCGACGTCCACCGCAGGGCCGAATGCCTCGGCCTACGGGTGCTCGTCGTCGGCTGGCAGCGCCAGCCGCAGGAGCTGATGGCCGAGGTGGCCCGGATCCCCGGGCCCGGCTCCGCCACCGGGGAACGCTACGGTCTCGCGAGCTTCCGCCGTCTGGTCGAGCAGCGCGCCCGTGCCCGCAGGGGTGAAGCCGCCGGGGTCCCTCCGCTGGGTTAGGCCCGGCCCCGGAGCGGGCCGTCGGAGACGGGGCCGGGTGGAGCAGGCCCGGCTGCGTTCCGGCGGCCGGGCTGGTCGCATCGAGGGCATGAAGGATCCTTTCGGCTGTGACGACCCGTCCCTCCTGGCCCCGGGCGGTGCCGGAGACGACCGCGCGGCCGCCCGCCGCACGGTCGCCGCCCACGCCACCGACCCCGCCGAACTCCTCCTGCTCCTGGACATGCTCGGCCTGCACCCCGACGACGACCCGCCCGGAGCCGCCCGATGACCACCTGACGAGGGCGCCGCCCCGGGCTCGTCCCTCACGTCAGCGGCCCTCCTGTGACGGTGCGGGCGGCAGCGGTGCGGTAGGACGGGGCGGCCAGGACCGGTCGAACGGCGGCGGGCTCCACGGCGCGGGCGCGGGGGGCGGCGCGAACGGGCCGGCCCGGTTGGCCATGAGGATCAGCATCGTCGCGGTGAAGAGCAGCGAGGCGATGATCAGCGCGAGGCCCAGGGGGTTGTGGGGGTTGTAGTGGTAGCGGTTCCCCCACTTGCTGCGCTTGAAGACGGGCTCGTCGTCACGGTTCACGGGACGGATCCTAGAACGGCCCGCCGCCGCGGCGGCAGGGCCCGGCAGCCTCGCCCCGCGGCACGCGGGCTTCACCCGCCCGGGTGGCAACGGTGCTGCTCCGGGGGGCGTCTGACGGTGTGCGATCCCGGTGTATGGTTGGCATTGTTCCTGCGGCCGAGAACCTCGGCCGTGAGACCGGCGTTGGTGGTCCAAGGAAAGACACCCCACTTCCCGTGGGGGAATGCAGGTGCAAGGCCTGCCCAGCGCTCGATCAAGGCCCCGGCCTCCTCATGGAGACCGGGGCCTTTCGCTGTGGCACGATCACCCATCATCAGCGTCCGTGGGAGGGGTGCGGGGTGGACGAGAAGGCGACCGTGCGGATCGAGCGGGACGGGCCGGTGTTCACGGTGGTCATCGGCAGGCCGGAGGCGCGCAATGCCGTCGACGGTCCGACGGCTTCCCGACTGGCGGATGCCTTCAGGGAGTTCGAGGCCGACGAGGAAGCGGCCGTCGCCGTGCTGTGGGGCGAGGGCGGGACGTTCTGCGCGGGAGCCGATCTCAAGGCCGTAGGTACCGGGCGCGGCAACCGGGTCCTCCCGGACGGCGACGGCCCGATGGGCCCCACGCGGATGCGGCTGGGCAAACCGGTCATCGCCGCCGTGGCGGGCCATGCGGTCGCCGGTGGCCTGGAGCTGGCCCTGTGGTGCGACCTTCGGGTCGTGGAGGAGGACGCGGTCTTCGGGGTGTTCTGCCGGCGCTGGGGGGTACCGCTCGTCGACGGCGGCACGGTGCGGCTGCCTCGGCTCATCGGGGAGAGCCGGGCGATGGATCTCATCCTCACCGGGCGGCCGGTCGGCGCCGCCGAGGCCCTCGACATGGGGCTGGCCAACCGGATCGTCCCGTCGGGCCGCTCCCGCCCGGAGGCGGAGGAACTGGCCCGCCGGATCGCGGGCTTTCCCCAGCTGTGCCTGCGCCACGACCGCCTCTCGGTCCTCGACCAGCACGGTCTGGGCGAGGCGGACGCACTCGCCGCCGAGTACCGGCACGGGATCGTCCCGCTCGGGGCCGGCGAGACCCGGTCCGGCGCCGACCGGTTCGCGGCCGGCGCGGGGCGGCACGGCTCGTTCGAGGAGTGAGCGCAGGAGCCGGCCCCGGTGCCCCCGCCCGGCAGCGGTCCGGCCCCTTTGGCGCCCTGCCGGTCGGGCACGGCACCGTAGGGGCGTGGCCGACGCACCGTCCTGTGCCGACTCCTTCGCGGGGACGATCGCCGGACCTTTTCACGGCATCCGCAGTGCTCCCGGTCCGTTGGGCGGGGCCGGTCCCCGCGTCAGTACTTCTTCGCCCGCTCCGACGCGGCGGCCACTCTGCGACACCAGCGGATCACGAGCAGCAGCAGGCCGACCAGGGTGAGCACCCAGAGGCCGGAGAAGGCCCAGATCTGGGCGGGGGAGGAGGTGACCACGGCCCGGACGAAGAACACCGCGCAGACCAGGCCCAAAACGGCGGTGCACGCGCCGAGCCAATGTCGCCGGGGCCAGTCCCGGGCCGAGGACCAGGGCCGCAGCCCGCGGTGCAGGGTGCGCAACCGGCGGTCCAGGAGCTGCTCGGTGCGCAGCTCCTGCTCGATGCCGTTGAGAATCTCCAGCTCCCGCCGGGAAAGCTCAGGGCCGTCCATGGCAGCGCCCCCGTCCTCCAGATTTGTGCCCATTGTCCCTCGTGTGGCGATTCCGCGCGTCCCCGGCCGCATCGGCGGGCGGGCAGGGGCGATCAGGGGGGTCAGGGGCGGTCGGGAGTGGTCAGGGGCGCCGGGCCGGGTCCCGGGGCGGCGTGATGCGTATGAGCTCTCCGGCCGGAGCGTTCTCGAGGTCGTCGAGCTGTGCGATCACCGTGCGGCGCAGGTCCTCGTAGTCCGCGAAGGAGTGGTCGTTGAAGAGCGTGTGGCCGGTCCACATCAGGTTGGCGCACACCCCGGCCGGGACCCGGCCGGTCCGGGCGCCCATGCCGACGAGAGCCACCGACCGGATGCTGCCGGGCGCCAGCTCGTTCTGCCGGTGGACCGCCTGGAACGCGGCGGCGCAGGCCAGGGCCACATTGAGGGTCTCGCTCACGTCCTGCGAGGACGTCTCCATCGTCGGCGTCGAGATCAGGAACTTCGGATTGACCGCCCCGGAGGGCACGCACACCGCGCTGCCCACCGGCAGGCTGCCCCCGAATCCGTCACGGATGGCCCGCTGCACGCGCAACTGGATGCCCGCCCCCAGGTGCCGCTTGACGGCCGCGTCGACCCCGCCGTCCATCCGACCCCGGGAATTGGTCGGACTGACCCACGCGTCGACCACCTCGTCGAGGATCGAGCCCGAGCGGATCTCGACGCCCGGTGTGTCGGCGAAGGCCGCGCGCCACGCCTCCACCACTTCGGCGTTGAGGTCGGTCAACACCACCCTGAGCGACGACTGCGCGAGGTCCACGGCCATGGTCCACTCCCATCGAGATACGGATTCTCCACTGCTCACGACGTTAGCGCCCCCCACTGACAACGCCCGGTGCGAACCCCGATCGTGACGTACCGTCACGATCGGAGCCGCCGTCAGGGGCCACTGTCAGGAGCCGCTGTTAGCCTGCCGTCGGATTTCAGCGGATCGGCCCCGGCGGGCGCCGCCCCTCCCCAGCAGGCTTCTCTCATCCGGAGTGACTTCACCATGCGCGACGACAACGTCCCGGCCGAACCCGGCACCGACGACCCGCTGGCCCTCGCCGAACTGTTCACAGGCGGTGGCGAACCGTGGCTCCCGCTCCTGAAGCCGGTCATCGAGGCGCAGCCCGACGCGGCCGGCTTCATCGGACCGGGCCGTGACCCGCAGGTCGTTCCCGTCCGCGAACTCACCTTCCAGGCGCTCAAGCCCCACCCGCCGCACAAGTGGAGGGTGGTGATCTTCGGCCAGAACCCGTACCCGCGGCCGGAGAGCGCCACCGGCATAGCCATGTTCGACAACACCTTCCACGACTGGAAGGACAGCCAGTTCGGCCGGGTCGTCAGCATCCGCTGCATCATCAAGGCGGCGGCGATGTGGAAGTACGGCATCCAGAAGAAGACCCCCATCGCCGACGTCCGCGCACTGCTCGGGGAACGGGACACCGTCCAGCCGCCGGAGTGGTTCCAGGCCATGCTCACGCAGGGCGTGCTGCTGCTGAACGCCGCGCTCACCGCCAGTGCCGACGGGGCGACGGGAACCGACCGCCACACCGCCTTCTGGCGCCCGGTCGCCGAGGGGATCGTCGAGGAGATCCTCCGGGCCAAACAGAACGCCGACGAGGAGGACCGCGGCGTCGTCTTCGCGTGGTGGGGAGCCCACGCCCGCAGCCTGAAGAAGGTCGTCCTGCGCCTCCAGGAGAAGTACCCGGAGGTCGAGGTCCGGCACATCGACCACCCCAACCCGGCGGCCCAGGGCGACGTCTTCTGCGAGGGCGACCACTTCGCCCTGGTGAACGAGGCGCTCGCGTCGGTCGGCGCCGTCCCGGTCGACTGGCTGCCGAGCAAGGGGTGGAACGAGGCCGCGGGCGAATCCGGCGGGACGGACGGCGACGGCGGTGTCGCCGCGCGCATGGGCGCCTTCATCGCGTCCACGATGGAGCTGCACCAGCTTTATCTGGACCGGCTCGCGGGGGTCAAGGACGAGGGACTCGTCCTCCCCGCCCTCACCGGTGTCTTCGACACCCCGCTCATGGACTTCCGCGAGGCCGTCGCCCCGGTCGCCGAGCTGCTGTCCTCCCTCGACCGGCACGTCGGGCTGTCCCACGAGTTCGGCAGGCGACGGGCGCAGGCCTCGCCCGGCGGCCTGTCCGCCGACGCGATCGCCGCCGTCCACCTCTACACCTGCGAGTCGGCCTTCTACCGGGAGATCAACGCCGTCCTGCGCACCCCGGACCGGTCCAGGGTCGTCCCGTACCTCCCCTACCTGCGCCTGCTGTTCTCGGCCGTGTCACGGCTTCCCGTCCGCACGGAACCGCTGTGGCGCGGGGTGTCGCTGGACCTGCGCGCACAGTACCCGCTCGGCCGCACGGTGACCTGGTGGGGCGTGTCCTCCTGCACGCCCGAGCTCGGTGTGGCCAGGGCCTTCCTCGGCGGCCGCGGCAAGCGGACGCTCTTCGAGGTGGTCCCCCTCCGGGCCGTGGGCATCCGCGAGTTCTCCGCGTTCACGGCCGAGGAGGAGTTCATCCTCTCGCCGGGCACACAGCTCAAGGTGACGGACGTCAGGACCGAACGCGGCGGCCTGTGCACCGTACGGCTGACCGAGCTGGCCGAGCAGACCCTCGTTTCCTGAGCGGGCGGGGGCGGCGTACGGTCACCACGTCCAGCGGAAGCCCGCCGCGGCGTGCTCCAGGACGGGAACGAACCTACGGCTCCATCGCCGTCGACTACGAGCGCGAACTGGCCCAGCTCGACGACCAGGGCCACCGGCCGCTGCGGACCGTTGCCACGGACGAGCCCGGAGCCGGGCTGTAGAGCAGCGGATCGGCCCCGGCGAGGTGCCCGGCCCCCGCACCACTTCGGACATCGCCGAGCGGGTGGGCCCAGCAGCGGGGGCGTTGTCCCCCTTCGCCAAATGATCCGCTGTACGGCTCCCCAGCCATCTTGGAGGAGAGCGAAGGCGGCGTCCATGGCGCGTTCGGGATCGTCGGTGCGGTGAGCGAAGGCCGATGTCTCCCGAACGACGGCTCCGTCTGGGAGCCGGCCGCCACCTGGCACCCCCGTGGACCGGGCCCGCCGGCCCGTCGCCGCCTGGCGCCGCACGGGCGCCCGCCTCATCGGCGGCTGCTGCCGCATCGGCCCGGCCCGGATCGCTGACCTCGCGGCGGAGTGCGCTGGTCCGGAAATATGACGGTGCATCAACTTCGGTCATTCGTAGATGACTTCTGGTCAAAGAGGTCTCCCGCACGGCTCCCGGGAGCTGACAGGGGCGCTCCGGAAGGTCAGGATGCTCCGACATCCACAGGGGGGCGTTATGAGCACTGCCGAGAGCGCACCGGCAACCGAACCTCGGGGCGGGGAGGAGCCGGACGCCGGAGCGGAACTGGCGCGGCGGGTCTTCACCGGCCAGGAGCGCTGGGGCTGGGAGTTCGTCCAGCCGTCCGCGCCCCCCGCACACCGGGACGCCCAGCATCCGCCCGTCTACTCCGAACCCTCCGGCGACGGGGTCCGCGCCATGGAGGAGCGCGCCATGACCGCCCGGAAGAACAGGGGCACGGGCTGTCTCCTCCTGCTCGCGGGCATCGTCGCCTACGCGGCCGGCGGCCTGTCCGCCGTCGTGATCGTCGTCGTCCTCATCATCGTCCTCATGGCCGCGACCTCCCCGGCCGCCAGGCTGAGGGCCGCCCGCCGGCGCCTGGCAGCCGCCCGCACCAGCGCCCAGCGGGACTACGAGCAGCGCCGGCGCGCCTGGCAGAGCCGGATCGACGCCCACCACGCGGAGCACCTGCGGCACAACGACACGCTGGACACCTGGTTCCCGCTCTCCCTCGCCTCCGGTCCCAGCCGGATCGACGTGTTCGGCGGCACGGGCAACGGCTGGGCCAGCCTGCTCGCCACGGTCGGCGGGCCGCTCCTCGGCGGTGGCGCCCCGCTCGTCGTCCTGGACCTCACGCAGCAGGCCGTCGCCCTCGAACTCGCCGGCCTCGCCGCGCGCCGCGACATCGCCGTCGCCCACGTACCCATGCCCGGGGCCCTGCTCGACGCGGACCTGAGCGCGGAGTTCACTCCCGAGGAGCTGGCCGAGACCATGGCCGAGGCGCTGGGCACCATGCGGCCGCCCGGCGCGGACGTGGACCTCCACACCATCGACGTGGACCTCGTCCAGACCGTCGCGGAACTGCTCGAAGGGCCCGTCACCTTCGCCCGGCTCGCCGCCGGGCTGCGCGTGCTGCTCCGCGTCTACGATCCCGCCGCCGGCGCGCCCGGGCCGCTCGGCCCCACCGAGGTCGAGTCGATCACCCGGGCCGTCGACCTCCTGGGCCAGGGCGAGCGCGTCCAGAACGAACTGCGCTACGTCCGGGCGCAGACGGAGCTGCTCACGCCGAGGGGGCAGGAGGCCACCGTCCCCGGCGGCGGCCGCGCCGCGGACTGGTGGCGGCCCGGCGGACTGACGATCGTCACGACCGAGGACTCCGTGCGCCGCCGCAAGGACCTCACCGACCGCTTCGTCTTCTTCCGGCTGGTCCACGCGCTGCGCACCCGTGCCGTGGCGCACGGCTCGGGGACCCTCGTCGTCGCCGGAGCCGACCACCTCGGCCGTGACGCCCTGGAATCGATGGCGCGCGAGGCCCGCACGGCCGGTGTCCGGCTCGTGTTCCTGCTCGAACACCTGCGAGAGGGCACCGTCCAGGTCGCCGGCGGATCGGACAGCGCGACGGTGTTCATGCGCATGGGCAACGGCGAGGAGGCCAAGGCGGCCGCGCAGTTCATCGGGCAGGAGCACAAGTTCCTCGTCAACCAGCTGACCCGGCAGGTCGGGGAGACCCTCACCGAGGGCCGCGGCAGCAGCTACGGCGGCCAGCGGGGCGTCTCGGACACGGACGGCTCCAACCGGGGCGGCGGCACCTCCGGCAGCAGCTGGGGGAGCTCCAGGTCCTTCTCGACCTCCCTCTCGCGCAGCTGGCAGGACTCGACCAACACCTCCACCGCCCGATCCACGACGACCGGCGAGAACCTCAGCCGCGTCTACGAGTTCGCGATCGAGCCCACCCAGCTCCAGTCCCTCCCGGCTACCGGCCTGGTCCTCGTCGAAACCGGGCCGGCGGGCCGCCGAGTCGTGTTCGGGGACTGCAATCCCGGCATCAACTTCCTGCCCCGGCTCTCCGCCCACCCCCGCGCGAGCCTGACGTGAGCCCCGGTGGCGGGTCCGGGGGCGCGGCCCGGCCCGCCGGACTCGGCGCGTACCGCTTCCACCGCCTGATCACCGTGCCCCGGCGGCCCGAGGACGGCCGTACGGAGGACCGTACCGCCGCCCAGCTCACCGCCGCCGTCACGGCGGCCCACGCCGTGCTCTCCGCGCCCTCGGCCGGTGGGGAGCACCGTCCGGCGGGTCTGGCCGCGGCATGGATACGCCCGGGCCGGCACCGGCCGCTGCACTTCCTGGTGGGCGGAGCGCCCGGCTTCCCGCCCGCGGGCGACGAGCCCGCCGCGGACGGTGCGCAGCGCCCCCTGCGCTACCCCCCCGGCTCCACCGCCCGCGACGTCCCGGCGGGCGAGGCGGTCGCCCTGCTGGAACGGCTGCCGTTCTGGATCCCCTGCCCCGGCTCCCACGACGCCCTGCGCCTGGGCGACGACGAGCGCGCCCTGCCGGGCGAACGCCGCGGCTCCTTCGACGACGCGGTCGCCCACCTCCCGGACGCCTTCGCCTGGCTCGTGCTGGCCGAGCCCGTCCCGTACGAGCGACTGGACCAGGAGCGCGCGGCACTCGCCGTCCAACTGCCCCGGCTGCGCCAGCGCGAGAACTCCGCCGCCGACCGGGTGGCGGCCGACCGGGCCGAGGCCCGCTACCGCGAGCTGACCCGGGCCCTGGCCACCGGGGTGTGGAACGTGCGCGTGCTGGTCGGCGCCGAGCGGCCCGAGTCGGCGCTCGCCTCGGCGGCCCTGCTGTGCGGCGCCGGCGACCTCGACGAGCTGCCGTACGTGCTCGTACCGGCGCGGCGGCCGATGCCCTTCGCCGAGGCGCTGACCACCGTCACGCCGCAACCGGCCCCGGCCGCGGGCGCCGCCGGGCCGCCGGGCAGCGTGCCCTTCGTCGCCCCCGCCGAACTGGTCGCGGCGCTGGCCCGGCCGCCCGCGCGGGAGCTCCCGGGCATCCGTACGGTGGCCCCGAACCGGTTCGACGTCACCTCCGACGACACGGGACACGACGCCGACGCCTTCCTGATCGGCGACATCCTCGACGAGGCCCTCATGCCCGCCGACCGGCTCCACGTCTCCCGCTCCACCCTCAACCGGCACGCCTTCGTCTGCGGGGCGACCGGTTCGGGCAAGTCCCAGACGGTACGGAGCCTGCTCACCGCCCTGTCCACGCACGACCGGCCGATCCCCTGGCTGGCGGTCGAGCCGGCGAAGGCCGAGTACGCACGCATCGCCGGCCGCCTCGCCGCGGCGGGGGGACCCGAGCGAGCCCGGCGCGTCACCGTGATCCGGCCCGGTGACGTGGACGTGGCCCCCGCCTCGCTCAACCCGCTGGAGCCGGAGCCGGGCTTTCCGCTGCAGAGCCACGTGGACCTCGTACGGGCCCTGTTCCTCGCGGCGTTCGAGGGGCACGAGCCCTTCCCGCAGGTGCTGTCACGGGCCCTGTCCCAGTGCTACACGGCCGCCGGATGGGACCTCGTCACCGGCGAACCGCGCCCGGCCCACAAGCCGAAGTACGTACTGGAGGAGCCGGACGAGCCGCGGACGGCCCGCTACCCGACCCTGGGCGAACTCCAGGCCACCGCCCGGCAGGTCGTCGAGATGATCGGGTACGGCAAGGAGGTCACCGCGGACGTGCGGGGCTTCGTCGACGTCCGGATGGGCTCGCTGCGGGAGGGCGCGCCGGGCCGGTTCTTCGAGGGCGGCCACCCCCTGGACATCGCCGGGCTGCTCGCCGGGAACGTGGTCCTCGAACTGGAGACGATCACCAACGACCAGGACAAGGCCTTCCTCATCGGCGCAGTGCTCATCCGCCTGGTCGAACACCTGCGGGTGCACCACGGCGCCGGAGGGGTCCCGCTGCGCCACGTCCTGGTGGTAGAGGAGGCGCACCGGCTCCTGAAGAACGTGGAGGACGGGCCGGCGGCCGCCGCCGTCGAGCTCTTCGCCTCCCTGCTGGCGGAGATCCGGGCGTACGGCGAGGGTGTTGTGATCGTCGAGCAGATCCCCAGCAAGATCCTGCCCGACGTCATCAAGAACAGCGCGCTGAAGATCATGCACCGGCTGCCCGCAGAGGACGACCGGCGGGCGGTCGGCGCGACGATGAACCTCCAGCCCGAGCAGAGCGAGAATGTCGTCGCCCTGCCGCCCGGACGGGCCGCCGTCGCCGCCGACGGCATGGACCGGCCCGTCCTGACTGCGATCCCGCACGGGGAGCACGCCGAGAGCGCCGAGAACGCGTCGACGGAGCCGCCGCTGCTGAGCAGCCGCAGCCCGCTGTGCGGGACCTCCTGCCGCCGCGAGCCGTGCACCCTGCGCACGATGAACAACTCCCACCACCGCTCCGTGGAGCCCCTCCAGCTGATCTGGACGGACGTGGCGGCCTCGGCCCAGGCGATGGGCAAGGACGCGCCGGGCCCGTCCGACCCGGTCCGGGCCGCGTTGACGATGCTCCCGGACCGCGACCTGGAATGCACCCTGGTGTACGGGGTGGAACGTGCGGTGTCCGCCCGCGAGTCCCTGATGCGCGACGAGGTCGACCCGGGCGACTTCGCCCGGCGCCTGCACGCCGTGCTCCGCGCCGAACTGCTGGGCACCGACCCGCCGGGCGGCGACCCGCGGCGCTACACGTACGCGAACTACCGCTTCCGGGACGTGATCCGGGTCATCCACCGGACCAGGACATCCGTTCCGGACGGCCCGCACACCTACCCGGACCACGAGGCCGAATGGGCCTCCCGGGGCCTGGTCCTGACCGGGACCTCGGGCGCGGACCACCGCCTCCAGATCCACGCCCTGCCGGGTTACCGGCAGGAGCGGGTCCACGCCCGGGTCGGGGACGTGGAACGCAGCGGCCTGCGCGACGCGGTGGCGGCGGTGACGGGCGGCACGGCGGAGGAGCACGTGACGCGGGCCTTCGCGATGGCCTGCGCGGCGGGACCGCGCCTGCGCGCGGTGGTGGCGGAGACGGCGGTACGGGTGGCGCTGGAGTGCGCCCGCGAGAAGGGGACCCGTCCATGAGCGAACTCGGCGGCCCGACCGACGCCCCGCCCCCACCCCCGCCCCCTCCGCCCCCGGAGCCGCCGACGGACGCGCCCCGCGACGGCGACGAACCGGAGGAGGAGGCGGGGGCGGCGGACGCCGAAGCGGCAACGGACACGAACTCCGACTCGGCCTCGGATACGAACCCCGCCGCGCACGCCGCCGAACAGCCGTTGGACGGCGACCACGTCCCGGACCCGCCGCCGATGGACGCACCCCAGGAGGCCGAGCCGGGGAACCCGACCGAAGCGCAGCCGCCGACGGCCCACCAGGAACCCACCACGCCCGGGACCCCCAAGGACCCGGCCACGCCCGAAACGCACGGGCCCACCCCCCAACAGCCCGAAACCCCCTCCCCGGAGCCGACCGACACCCCACCGGAAGAGCCGGCTCCCGAGGAGCAAACCTCGGAACAGCCGGAACCCCAGAAACAGGAGTCAGAACCCGAGCCGGAGCCGGATCCCGAGCCGGACCCGGAGCCGGACCCGGAACCCGAGCCGGACCCGGAGCCGGACCCGGAGCCGGACCCGGAACCTGAGCCTGAGCCCGAACCGGAGCCCGAGAAGCAGCCCGCGCGGGAAGCGGAGCCCGAGGCGGAACCGGAGCACGAGCCCGAGCCCGAGCCGGAGGCTGACCCGGAACCGGAGCGCGAACCCGAGCCAGAAGCGGAGCCCGAGCCCGACACCGAACCGGATCCGGAGTCAGAACCCGAAGCCGAGCCGGAGCCGGCCGCGGAACAGGACCCCGAACCCGAAGGGGAACTCGGACGCGAACGCGAACTCCGACCCGACCCCGAACGGGAACCGCACTCCGAGGCCGAGCCCGACGCTGCTCAGGACACGGCTGCGCAGGACACGCCCCCGCCCGACTCCGCGACCTCACCCGAAGCGGAACGCCCGGACCACGACCCGACGGGCGACGGCCAACAGGCCGCGGAGACAGGAGAAGAGCCGGCCGCCGGCAACGAACTCGCTCAAACGGTAGGCACTGGGGCCGAAGGCACGGTCAAGGCCGGAGTGGCCGTGGCCGGAGCCGGCGTGGCCCTGATCGGGGCCACGGTCGACGCAGCGGACAGGGCCACCGCGGAAGGGGCCGTCGACGCCCGCGCCGACGAGGTCTCCCAGGGCTTCACGCCTGACCGCGACTCGGACGTCGAGGCGGCTGGAGAGGAAGACGCACGTGCTGAGAGCCGGGCAGACGGTGATCAGCCGCCGGATTCTGACGATCCGATCGACGGGGGGACTCAAGCTGATGACGAGACCGCTGTTGACGGTGAGGATGCACCGGAGGATCTGGAGGGTGAGGATGCCGAAACGGCCGATGACGCAAGCGCCGCCGATTACGTTCTCCATCCGGAGCAGCGTGACTACATCGAAGGGCGACACTTCATGCCCGGGGCGGAAAATTTCCCCGACAAGACATATTTCACAATTCCTCGCGAGGGCTTGGACGAGGTCATGGCGTTGACCCTGGAGCAGGACCCCCAAGGAATCCCCAATACGTTGGATAGAACGGGTACAATCCATCGTGCCGAAATGCCGGAATCCGTTGGCGACGAAGGGTATATCGGCCGCGCTGGTGCAGCTCACGGAAACTATCCACTCGATCACGTGGAGGTCATTATGAATGACCCGAATGACGTGACTGGTGAGCATAGTGTTCGAGATGCATACCCCTGGAATCCGATTTATGGAGCGGAGCAGTCATGAGTGGATCCGTTGTAATTTCTTACGTGCTCGGTGAAGGGCTGGGTGATTTTCCTCCCTCACTTCCGAGTGACCAGTTGGCGATCCTGAACGCCGAAGAGTGGGTCGTCCGCGAGCGGTGGTTCCTCGGGTCGGTCGATATTCAGGTCGGGGGCTCCGTATGGGGTTACAGGAACACTCCGCTGCTCGACTTCGCATTGGCTCTTCGCTATGCGGTCAATATCCTGGCGGCCGACGGCGCCATTGAGTTCGATGCGGAGGGGGGCCCGAACCTTCGTTTGGAGCAGATCGGTGACGCGGTGCGGGTGGTCGATATTCGCAGCGGAACGGAGGGGGAGTGCTCGTTCGTCGATCTGGTGGGATCTGCCGGTCGTTTCCTGCGCAGCCTTGTTGACGAGGTCACGACGGCTCGCCCTGATGTTCTCCTCAATGATGTGGTTCGGACGGCTTTCCGGGAGTCAGGGGCGAGGCAGTTGAATCAGGAGACGTTCGGGCGCTATTCGCGCGCGGGGCAAATTCGCGGGAAACTCCTCAAGAGGCAGGCCTCTCAGGGGTGAATTTCTTGTTCCGGTCTTCGTCGCCCCGGGTGGTCAGACAGTCCCTCGATTCTTGGTCTGGTGGACGGGGTGTTCGGGGGCGGGGAGCGGTGGGGGTGGTATTCGCCATCGCCGTGCTCGGGGTGATCACGGTCGGCTGGATCTCCCTCATCCTGGCCGGGATGTTCATCGTCGTCGTGTCCGTCGCCCACCCGAACCGCGAGCGGGCGGCCGAGGAGCGGCGGCGGCAGTGGGAGGCGCACTAGCAGCGGGTCGCGCGTGATGCAGGAAACGGTCGCTGGGCTATTGGCCGTTCCTGACCGGCCCGCTCCGGGGCAAGCACGACCCGGCTGGCCACGGTGCCGCCCTGTTCGCCTTCTTCGCCGCCATGGCGGAGTCCGAGCGCGACTACATCCGAGACAAGACCCTCGAAGGCCAGGAGACCGCCAGCGGCAAGGGCAAGGCCATCGGCGGCGTGAGGGTCTCCGACGAGGACATGCTCGCCACCGCCCTGCACCTGCGCGACGAAGGTCCCTCCCTCCGCGCGAACGCCGCCCGCCTGGTCATCCGCACGCGGCTCAGTCCTTGGCGTTGTTTTTTCGGCGAGAACTACAGGGACCCCTACTGGCCGACCGGCACCAGGCTCCGGTGTGGAGGGTCACGGACGAGGGCGCGGGGGCCGCGCCGCCGCGCGCATCATGGCACGCCCGGGAGCGGAACCGGAGGGGGAGCAGTCGGTACCGGCCATGTCCGCGGAACCGGGGGCGATCCCCGGCGACGGCACGGGACCGGAGGAGGCGCTCGTCGGCGAGTCCACCGGGCGGCTGCTGTTCGAGGAGGGCGGCCGCACGCTGCGCGTGGGCCCCGAGGACCTGCGCGAACGCGACGTCACCGCGGTGGTACGGGCGGCGCGCGATCCCCGCGCGGCCGTCTGCGCGGTGACCGGTACGGGTCTGAGCCGGGCGGAACCCGCCGCCCGGCCCCCCGGCCTGGAGCGGAAGGAGGCCTGCCCGCGCGGGTGAGCGGGGCCCGGCGGACTCCCCCGGCGGGGCCCCGCGGTGCGGCCGGGGGCTGTGGGTTGGCTGTGAAGCGACGTCGTTGATGGACATGGGTGCGGCAGCTGTGCCGACAAGTTCTATATTCGTACGAACCATCCATGCGCGGCCCTGCTGCGGTGATCAGGGGGGATACGACAGCGATGGCCGAGACCGACCTCGCTCCGCAGACGGGTGCGGAGTCCCGCAGTGCCCGTAAGGAGCGCAAGGAACGCCGCAAGGCGCAGAACCGCAAGCGTCTGGGGGCCGGCGCCGCCGTGGTCGCCCTGGGCGGCGCGGCCGCGTACGCCTTCACCCTGGGCGGCGCGGCGGGCTCCACCGGTCACGACGCGAACTTCGCGGCCCCTGCTCCCTCGAACGGGGCGAAGGGGCCGGAGGAGCCCTGGGACGGCAAGGTGAAGGTCCTGGGGGACGGCTCCACCTCGAACACCGGGCCGCAGCCGGGCCAGCTCAAGCCCGAGAAGCTGAAGCCGGGCGAGAAGCCGCCCCAGTTCGTGGTGTTCTCCTGGGACGGCGCGCTGGAGGGCGACGACCACCTCTTCTCGCACTTCCGTCAGGTGGCCAAGGACAGCAACGCCCACATGACCTTCTTCCTCACGGGCATCTACCTGCTGCCGGACGCCAAGAAGATGCTCTACCGGCCGCCGCAGCACGCCCAGGGCGCCTCCGCGATCTCGTACCCGACCGTCCCGCACGTGAAGACCACGCTGGAGCAGCTGCGCGGTGCCTGGGCCGACGGCGACGAGATCGGCTCGCACTTCAACGGGCACTTCTGCGGTCCCAAGGGCGGCGGGGACTGGAGTGTCGACGAGTGGAAGAGCGAGATCGACCAGCAGTACTCCTTCATGAAGAACTGGAAGACCAACACCGGGTTCACCAAGGAGGCGCCCCTGCCCTTCGACCCGGACCGGGAGATGGTCGGCGGCCGGGCCCCCTGCCTGGAGGGCCAGAAGAACCTGCTGACCGCGATCAAGCCGTACGGCTGGCGCTACGACGCGAGCTCCTCCGGGGACTTCCAGATGTGGCCGTCCAAGCAGCAGGACATATGGAACTTTCCCCTCCAACTCGTCCCGTTGCAGGGCAAGGAGGCGCAGGTCCTCTCCATGGACTTCAACTTCCTCTACAACCAGTCCGGTGACGCCACCCAGGGCGACCCGACGAAGTTCGCGGCCTGGGAGACGCAGACCCGGATGTCGTACCTCAACGGCTTCAACCGGGTCTACAACGGCAGCCGGGCGCCCATGTTCATCGGCAACCACTTCGAGGACTGGAACGGCGGCATCTACATGAAGGCCGTCGAGGACGTCATGAGGGACGTCTGCCCGCGCCAGGAGGTCCGCTGCGTGTCGTTCCGCGAGCTGTCGGACTGGCTCGACGTCCAGGACCCGAAGGTACTGGCGCAGCTGCGGATGCTCGACCCGGCGCAGGCGCCGGACTGGAAGAAGCTGATCAAGTAGCGGGGCGGGTCACGGGCGGGCGGCGCGCGGTGGGCCGCCCGCCCGGCTGCTACTTCACGGCCCTGACGTAGTCGGCCCACAGCCGCACCGCGCGCTCGCTGCCGGGGGTACCCGGCGCGTCACCGCCCAGCCCGGTCAGCGGAAGCGGAATCAGGTCGGTCAGCGACATCCGGTAGACCACGACGGCCGTGGACTCCTGCCCGGTGCTGGCCACGAACCAGCCCGCCGTGTTCGCGGCCGTCGTGCCCGTCTTGCCGGCGGCGCCGGGGCGGGTCTTGCCCGCCGTCTTCGCGGACCCCTCGGTGACGGCGTCCCGCAGGGCCTCCGTCACCGTGCGCGCCGTCTTGGCGGACATCGCCCGGACCGGCTTCGGGGCGTCGATCGGCACCGCGGCGCCGTTGCGGCTGACCGAGCGCACCGAGTACGGGTCGGTGTGCATGCCGTCCGCGGCGAAGGTCTCGTAGGCGCCGGCCATGCGGATCGCGCTGGGCGTCGAGTTCTCCCCGAGGGCGAAGGTGGGGATCCGCGGGCCCAGGCTCGACGCGAGCAGCCCCGAGCGCTCGGCGAACGCCTCCGCCCGGTCGAGGCCGACGTCGAGGCCGAGCTGCAGCATGGGTGTGTTGACCGAGTCGGCGACGGCCTGGCGCAGGGTCACCTGGCCCCAGTTGCGGCCCCCGTCGTTGCGCCCCTTGACCACCTTGCCGCTGCGGTCCCAGTAAGGGCCCTCGGGCGTCTGTACGGTGACCTGGTCGTTGCCGTCGTAGGTGGCGGTGGGGGAGAGGGGCGTACGGGCCTTGCCGCGCGTGCGCAGCACCCCTTCTTCGAGACCGGCGGCGTACACGAGGGGGGTGAAGGCCGAGCCGGCCGGGATCGTCGTCGCGTTCGACTCGTTGAAGCCCTGCTTGAGGTAGTCGGGGCCCCCGTACACGGCCAGCAGGCGCCCGTCGGGGGCGACGCTCGCCGCGCCGATCTTCGCGTGCTTGTCGGTGTCGGGACGCTTCTCCGCGTCGAAGCCCTTCTGGGCGTTCTGCACGGCGGCGGTCAGTGCCGTCATCCGGGACTGGTCGAAGGTGGTGTAGACCTGGTAGCCGCCGAGGTCGAAGTCGGAGTCCTTGATGTGGCCGGACTTGACCGCGTACTGCTTGGCCAGCTCCACCAGGTAGCCGGTCTGTGCGCCGGGGGTGCCGGAGAGGGAGGTGCCCGAGGGCTCGGGGAAGGTCTTGTACGTGGCGCGCTCGGCGGCCGATATCTGCCCGGTCGCGACCATCCGGTCCAGGATCCAGCTCCACCGTTCGACGGCCCGCTCGCGGTTCTCCTTGCCGAGGGCCGGGTCGAACAGGCCGGCGCCCTTGAGGAGCGAGGCGAGGAAGGCGCCCTCGCTGGCGTTGAGCTGCGAGACGTCCTTGCCGTAGTAGGCCTGGGATGCGCGCTGGATGCCGTAGGTGCCGCGGCCGAACCAGCTGGTGTTGAGGTAGTCCTGGAGGATCTGCTTCTTGGGCTTCTGGTTGTCCAGCTTCACCGCGAGCAGGAGCTCGGTGAACTTCCGCGAGAGGGTGCGTTCCTGGCTCAGGTAGGCGTTCTTCACGTACTGCTGCGTGATGGTCGACCCGCCCTGGGTCTCGCCCCCCGTCACGGCGGCGCGTACGGCGCGCAGGACGCCGGAGGGGGAGACTCCGGGGTCCGAGTAGAAGCTGGCGTTCTCGGCCGCGAGGACGGCTCCCTGGACCTTCGGGGGCACTTTGTCGAGCGGCATTTCCTGCCGGCTGACCCAGCCCGTCCTGGCCATCGTGGAACCGTCGGCCCAGTAGTAGATGTTGTCCTGCTGCTTGGCGAAGGAGTTGAGGTCGTCGGGTATGTCCGTCGTCGCGTACGCGCAGGCGACGAAGCCCACCATGCCCATGAAGGCGTACAGGCACGCGCCCAGCCACTGGCGCCACGAGGGGGCCCAGCGCCGCCAGCCGGTGCGGCCGGGTCTCGGGTAGGCGGGGCGCAGGCGCCGCAGCCACGGCCGCGCCGCGGCGACGGCCCTGGTGGCGGCGGAGGTGGCGGCGCCGACGAGGGCCGGGGGGAGGGTGATGCGCCGACGGGCCGTCGCGCGGGGCTTGCGACGGGAACCGGAACTTCCGCGACGGCCCGAGGGGGCGCCACCGCCGCTGTCCGGAACCACCCTTCTGTCCCGTGATCGGCCGCTTCCGGCCTTTTCCTGCCTGCCCACTGCGCATGCCCCTTCTGCTGCTCTTGCCCCACACCCTAGAGGCACTTGCTGTGGAGTCGCCCAGCGACCGAACGTGTCCGTTTCCGTACGGGTGAGTAGGGAAACGTGCCGCCGGTCCGGCCGCACAAGCGGAACGGAACGAAGGGGTCGTCGAGTTGTGCGAAAATTCCGTCCCTCGGTTCGAGTGGACCGGGTGACAAGGGGAAAAATAGTGATACCAAAGAGGTTCAGGCTCGCCGCCGGCGCGGCCCTGACCGTGGGCGTGGTGACCGCAGGTCTGCTCGCTTCCTCTGCGAGTGCGGAATCCGGCCCCAAAGCAGCCGACCGGAAGACGGTCGACACCTTCGGGCGCCTTGCGGGCGACGTACTGTCGCAGCGCTCCGATGCCCTGGTCGAGGACCAGGGAGGGCATCGCAATTCGGGCCGTAACGCCGCGAAGAGCCGCATGTCGGCCCAGTTGGCGAAGGACGAGGACTCCGCGCTCTCGTCGCTGAAGTCCCGCAGGACCCGGCTCGCGGACCTCGGGGAGGCCTACACGAAGGCCGACACCAAGGTGACCGTGGAGAAGGCCACGGTCACCGGCGGGAAGGCCACCGTCGAGGTCACCGAACAGACCACGCTCACGTACAAGAAGCTGCGCGGGGACGAGCCGGCGACGACCGACTTCCGGACCCGGTACGAGCTCAAGCTCACCAGCAAGAAGGGCGGTGCCTGGGAGCTGAACTCGATCAAGTCCCAGGAGAACGGCCCGGTCGCGGTGAACGAGCCCGTGGCGGCCAAGGCGAACGTGGTCAAGGACGACGGCAACCAGTACCCGGACGGCACGCCCGCGTCCACCAAGTACCCGGCGCCGGCGAAGCCCAAGGCCAAGACCGGCGGTGCCTACGACTACGCCGCCATGGCGAAGTACGCCGAGAAGTACTGGAGCAACTACAACCCCGCGTACCGGAAGTTCTCCGGCGCGGGTGGTGACTGCACCAACTTCATCAGCCAGGCGCTGAAGGCGGGTGGCTGGAAGGCCGTCCCGGGCTCCACCTCGGACTACCGCAACTGGTGGTACGACGGAGCCAAGCAGTCCGACTCCTGGGTCGGCGCGAACGAGTGGGCCTGGTTCACGCTGTCCAACCAGCGTGCGGCCAACCTGGCCAACGTCTACCAGACGGACGTCGGTGACATCGTGCAGGTGGACTTCAACAAGGACGGGTCCAAGGACCACTCCATGATGGTGACGTACCGCAGCAGTGCGGGCATGCCGTACGTCACGTACCACTCCACGAACACCTACCGGAAGTCGCTCGCGAGCCTCATCGCGTCCTACCCGGACGCGGTGTACTACGCGTACCGCACCTGACCGGTGCTCCTCGGCCCCTCCCGTCGCGGGATTCCGCGGCGGGAGCGGCCGGTTCACGGCGCGGGAGCCTTGCGCAGGGTCCCCCGCAGGCGCGTCGCCAGCGCGGCCGCGACGGCGCCGGCCCACCCGGCCGGGCCCGGCCCGTCGTCGACGACGGACACCGGGCCGCCGGGGCCCGCGAACCCCGTGACCGGCTCCAGGCCGAACGGGAACGGCGCGAGGGCCCGAAGAGCCGGACGGTCACGCCCGTGGCGGCCAGGGCGCGCGCGGCCCGGACCGAGCGGGCGACGGTCCCGCCCGCGCGGAACACCGTCACCTCTGCGGCGGCGCCCGACGGGCGCCTCGGCCCGGCGCCCACCACCAGGCGCATCCACCGGGACCCGCCGAACGGCCCGGCCGAGTCGCGGACGGGGGGCATCCGCAGTACTCCCACCCCGACGGCTCCAGCGCGAGCACCTCGTCGACGACCCGGTCCATCCGTTCGCGCCGGCGCCGCTCCGCCGCCGCGAACGCCGCGTCGCCCGGTACGTCGTACACCGTGTACCAGTCGGCCCCGGTGCGGAACTCCACCACCAGGGGCCGGCCGGACCGCACGCGCTCCACGGGGTCCCCGAGCCCTTGGCGAGTGACGATGACCACCGTCGCCCATTGTCGCGGTGCGACGCTCCATCGAGTGGTGGCGTCATCGGCGGCTGCGTCTTCGGACGGCGCGAGTGCCGCGGCGTCGCGGGCTGCCATGTGAGGGAACTGCATGCGGGCGGTCCTCAGCTTCCGGTTCGAGTCGACTCGCCCTGGCCCGGCACACCGGTCGGGTCTGCGGTCGGGTCTGCGGTCGGGTCTGTGGTCAGGCTGGTCTCGGGCGAGCGCCGACGCGCGAGAGCGAGGCCGGCCACCGTCGTGGTCGCCATCGCGGCGATGCCGACCAGCGCCGCGGTGGTGTAGGCGTCGTCGTCCGGGAAGAGGCGACCGGTGGCGGTGCCGGCGGCCAGGACCAGACCGCCGATGGCGCTGCCCAGGGAGTACCCGACGCTGCGGACGACGTAGTTGAAGCTCATGGCGCTCGACGTCTCGCTCTTGGGGGTGACGGCCAGGATGACGCCGGGCATGGCGGCCGAGAAGCCGCCGACGCCGAATCCCAGCACACCCATGGCGACGAGCAGTTCGGCCAGGTTGGACCGGGCCGTCGCGAACAGGACGAACCCGCCGCCGACGATGGCGGCGCTGCCGGCCAGGAGCAGGGGGCCGTCGATCCGTTCGCGGACCCTCGGCGTGAGCTTGCCGGCGACGAACCCCAGCACGGAGAACGGGATGAGGACCAGCCCCGCGACGAAGGTGGTCAAACCGAAGCCGTAGCCGGCGCCGGACGGCGTCTGCGCGTATCGGGTGATGAGCGTGAGCAGCAGGTACATGCCGCTCCCGCCGACGAACATCGCGATGTTCGCCCCGGCGACCGCCGGGTGCCGCACCGCCCGGACGTCGACCAGGGGCGTCTTGCTGCGCAGCTCGGAAACGGTCCATAGACAGAGCAGGAGCACGGCGACGACGGCGAGGGTCACCGCCGCGGCGAGGTGACGGCTCCACAGGCTCCTCTCGCCGGCCAGGAACAGGACGAGGAACAGCCCACTCGCCAGGACGAGCGCGCCGGCCACGTGTACCCGAGCGGAGCGGCCTTCGGGAGCTGCGGGCACGGAGCGCCACGCGGTCAGGAACGCGATGGCGGTGACGAGCAGACCGAGGCCGTAGGCGGCCCGCAGCCCGCCGATCTCGGCGAGCAGCGCGGCCAGCGGGTAGCCGACGCCGGCTCCGATGATGGAGACCACGGAGATCAGGGCGATCGTGGCAGCGCTGCGCTCCTCGGGAAGGTGGTCGCGGGCCACGCCCATCAACAGCGCCGTGAGGCCGAGTCCGACGCCTTGGGCCGCCCGGCCGACGAGCAGCCCAGCGAACGGCAGCGGCAGCACGGTGAGCGCGCTGCCGACGACGACGATCGCCAGCGTGGCGAGAATCGTGGCCCGTCGGTGTGGGCCGGCTCCGAGCCGGCCGAGGACGGGCGTGGCGACGGCGCCGCTGAGCAATGCGATGGTCAGCGTCCACTGGGCGCTGTCGAGGGAGACGTGGAAGGTGGTCGCCACGCTGGTGATGAGCGGTGTCCCGAGGCTGGCGACCGCCGCCACGACCAGGGCGATGAACATCAGGGCGGGGACCAGCAGCCGTGCCTCGGCACGTATCGGGGCGGTGCTCATCGGCTGGTCCCGCGCCTGGGCCGCGGTCACTGCCCCGACCCCTCTCGGGCGTGGCTTTCGAGCTCTGCCAGATGCAGCAGCGCCGGAAGGGCTGCCGTCAAGGCCTCGACCTCGTCACCGGTGAGCGCCTCGATCAGCCGCGCGTACGCGTCGACGCCCGCCTGGCGCCGCGTCCGGACGTAGGACGCGCCGGCCTCGGTCAGGCACACCAGCGTGACCCGCTTGTCGGACGGATCGCCTCTCCGCTCGACCAGGCCGGATTCCTCCATGACCCGAACCAGGACGGTCATCGCGGGCTGGGTGACGCCTTCGGCCGCGGCCAGATCGGTGATCCGTCGCGGGCCGGTCTTGTCCAGGGTGGCCAAGGTGGCGGCGGAGGTGAGGCTCATGTCGCGGGGAAGGCGTCTCACGGCCCTGGTGGCCAGGCCGTAGAGGGCTGACCCGATGGCGGCCGAAGCGTCGGGGGCGGGGTCTTGACGACTCATGCTCGAAGCATAGCGGATTTATATGCATTCTTTATGTATCTGTCGCGGACGTCGTGGAGGCGAGCCGGAACCCCGAAGATGCCTTCCGGCCGCGACGGCGATCTGACGCGCATCACCGCGGGGATCGTGGACGGCCCGGTCGAGCGGCGCACCGGCGAATTCGTCGCCGAGGCGGCGGCCGGGAGTGCACCGGCGCGGACACCGGATCGTCGGGCAGGCCGAGCACGGCGGCGAGCCTCTGCAAGCCGGTCTCGGCCGGCCGTGAGCTGCATCGCCCGGCGGCCGCCCTCGGCCGGCGAGCGCCGGGACCACCCGACCGGCGACCTGACGTCGGCCCTGGTGAACGCGAACGTCGACGGCGAAAGCCTGACCGGCCAGGAGTTCGGCTCGTTCTTCATCCTCCTGGTGGCCGCGGGCGACGAGACGACCCGCAACGCCATGGCCCACGGGCTGAAAGCCTTCACCGACTTCCCCGACCAGCGCGAGCTCCTGCTGTCGGACTTCGAAGGAGCCTCCCGGAGCCGTAGATACCGAGCCGGGGGACCACGCCCTCGGCCGGTCGCGCGGCGGGCTGACCACGAAGCTGCACCTGGCGGTCGAGCGGTCCGCGCGGACAAGGCGTACGGCTCCCGCGCGAACCGCGTATACCTGCGACGAAGGGGAGCGAAGTGCACCATCCCGGAGGGCATCAAGCTCGCCGTCCGCCATCACGCAACCGTTCTGGTCGCAGTGACAAACGAGTGGCTGTGAGACACATCGGCTGCGACGATGCGGCCGTGAACACGAATCTCCCCGACGGCTGGATGATCGAGCAGGTCCGCCGCGCATCGGGTGACGCTGAAGCGGATCTGATCTCGCTTGAACGACTCGTCGTTGTCGAGCAGTACGGCTCCGCCGACTACGACGTCCTCCAGCCCGACCTCATCCTCTCCTTCCACGGCCTGTGTCTCGCAAGAGACGGTGGCGAATGGTTCATGGGACAGATCGACGCTGACGGATCCGTGATCTGCTGGGCCTCCTATGGCCCTGACCTGGCCGGAGCCATCCACGGCCTGTGAGCTGTCAGGCAGCCGCATCGATACCTTCGCAACACGCACTAGATGTAGCCCTCGCGCAGCGCGTAGGCCACGGCGTGGGCCCGGTTGCGCAGTTGGAACCGGGTCGTCACGGTGTGCAGGATGTTCTTGACCGTCCGCTCCGAGTACGCGAGCTCGACCGCTATCTCCGCGGTGTCCATGCCGTCGGCCACCAGCCGCAGGACGTCGACCTCGCGCGGCACCATGCCCAGGGCGACGGAGGCGGTGCCCTGCCCGCCGGCCTTGCCGTCCTGGAGCCGCCCCATGTGGCCGATCAGCTGGGCCAGCAGGTCGGGCGGCAGCTCGCAGCCGCCCCGTTCGGCCGCGAGTACGGCCTGGCGCAGCCGTGCCCCCGTGGCCTCGCGGCGCCACAGGATCGTGGTCACACCGCACGCGACGACGTCCAGCAGTTCGGCCTCCCGGATCCGGTCCAGGACCAGCACCACCCCGACCTTCTCGGCCCGCACCAGCCGGGACAGCCTCGACAGGACCGTCTCGTCGAAGGCGTCGGCGATCAGCAGGGCGACGTCGGCGCCGTCCTGCCGGGGGTCGTCCACGAGCGCGATCTCCGGGTACTGGCGGAGGTGGCTCATCGCTCCGGCCCGGGTGATCGGGTCCGGGGCGTGAATGGCGACCGCCACCCGGCGGGAGGTACGGACGTCGTCGACGAACTGCAGCACGGTGAAGAACTCCTTTTCCCACGACCGGCTCCCACCCTTTCCCATCGGGCGGGGCGCGGCCATCGTGGTCGACCACGAGATCGGGACCACGACCACGAGGAAGGCGGTGCGGGGGCGTGCGGGTCCGTGGGGAGCGCTCCACGGGAGTACCGGACGTCCGCACCGGTCCGGCAGGGGTCGCCAGGGCGCGCGGACACGTCCGGATCGCAGGCTATCCGCGGCCCGCGCCTCCGCGCCCCGACGCCGAGGGCAGAGCCGGCGCCCTTGCGGGCAACGAAAGGGCGCGGAGGTTTCCCTCCGGTCTGCCCTTCCCGTACTGCCCCCGGCGCCCGCCCGCTCCTAGGCTCGTCGGCGTCGTGGGGTTTCCCCCTGATCACCACGACGCCGGTTCGGCCGGTCCGGTCGTCAGCCGGTCCGGCCGGTCCAGCCGGCCGAGTCGGCTCAGCCGGTCTCGCCGAGGGCCACGGCCAGGTCCCCGCGGCGGATGCCGAGCTTGCGGTAGCAGTGCGTCAGATGGGTCTCCACCGTCCGTACGGCGAGGTGCAGCAACTCGGCGATCTCTACGTTGCTGTGCCCGGCCGCGGCCAGTTGCGCGATGCGGCGCTCGCTGGAGGTGAGCGCCGTGGTTCCGGTGTGCCGCACCCGCCGGGGCCGGGCCCCGCAGTCGCGCAGGGCCGCCCGCGCGACGAGGTGCATCCGTAACGCTCCCGTCCGTTCGGCCCGCTCGACGGCCTCGCGGAACACCGCGCGGGCCCGCCGGCTCTGGCCCGAGTCCTGCAGTGACCGCCCGAGGGATACGAGGGCGGGCAGCAGCTCGGGCAGCGGCTCCGCCGTGCCGCGCAGCAACTCCACCGCCTCCTCGCCAAGTTCCAGCCCGTGCCGGCCGCCGAGCGCCACGCCCAGGGCGCGCAGCGCCCGGCCCACCGTGCGGGGCGTTCCCCAGGCGCGGGCCAGCCGGAGCTCCTCCCGGGCCAGCACGGCAGCCCGCTCCGGCGATCCGAGCGCCACGTGGCAGTCGGCGGCGGCGGAGCGCCACGGGGTGACGATCGGGCTCTCCACCTCCCGGGCGGACTGGCGCCTGCCGCACTCCAGGAGGTCCAGGAGGGCGGCGCCGGGTTCGTCCGACGCCATGTGCAGCAGACCCCGCGCGTACAGGAACTCGTTCCACTCCCACGAGCCGTGCGCGCCCCCGGCCGTAGCGGCGTAGGCGAGGCGGCGGGCTTCGGCGAGCCGCCCGGTCTCGATCAGGGCGATGATCGCCTGGGCGCGCAGATGGGAGTGCTCCGTGCCGGGCGCGGCCATGTCGCCCGGCAGGACGTCCCACAGCGCGGTGTCGGCCAGCAGCGCGGTGTACCGGCCGCGCATCACCTCGGTCTCCGCGGCGACGCTCAGCAGGCTCTGGTGACCGGGGTGCAGCAGGTTCGGCGTCCGGCAGGCGACGAGCCCCCTGGCCACCAACCGGTCGGCCTCGGTCAGTTCGTCCGCCCACTGGGCCAGCGTGGCGGCCGACGCGTACAGGTACGGTGCGAGCAGCGGGTCCAGCGAGGTGCGCGTCAGCGGCCGGACCCGCTCCATGGCCTCGGCCGCCGACAACCGCCCGGCCGTCGCGCCGTGTTCGGTGAGCAGGGCCTTGGCGGTCGGGGCGATCCCGTCGGGAGACTGCTCCTCGATGCGGCGCAGCTCGGCCACCACCCGCAGCCAACTGTCCCCGTCGTGCGAGGAGATCAGGGCGGTCGCCGCCTGCACCGCGTGCGCGAGGTCGGTCGAGTCGGCGAAACCCTCGGCGAGTTCGGCCAGCACGTCCAGGGCGGTGTGGACCTCGCCGCGGGCCACCAGGGCCGTACCGAGCGCGGTGGCGGCACGGACGCGCCCTCCGGCGGAGCGTTGCAGACGCAGGGCCTCCGCCAGGTGGCGCACTCCGGAGGCGCGTTCGTCCCGTACCTCCAGACAGCCCAGCCGGATGAGGGTCTCGCTGCGGCGGACGACGGACAGCCGTTCCCGCAGCGCCCGGCGGAGGCAGGCGATCGCCTCGTCGGGTCGCCCGTCGCGGACGGCCTTCGCGGCGGCGCCGGCCAGGGCGTCGGCGGCCCAGGGAGCGCCCACGGCGGGTATCGGCAGCAGGTGGCGCACCACCGCCTCCTCCGGATCGCCCCGGTGGTGCAGCAGTTCGGCCGCACGCCGGCGCACGTCCGCGCGGCGGTGCCGTTCCCAAGTGTCGCGTACGGCCTCCTGCAGCAGCGGGTGGGCGAAGACCGGCCGGCCGCTGCGCGGGTCCTCGCGCAGCAGCCCCTGACGGGTGAGTTCGCCGGTCCAGCCGCGCACCCGGGACGGGTCGACGTCGGTCACGGCGACCAGCAGCGCCAGTGCGTCGTCCTCGTCCTGGATCTCGGCGAAGGTCCGGACGGCGTCCGCGGTCTCGGCACCGGCGTCGTGCAGCCATCGGAGCACCGCGCAGGTGAACGCGCCGGGACGCAGGTCGGCGCAACTCCCGGGCAGACGGGCCGGGAGGGGGCCCCCGACGGCCATCTCCCGCAGGTCCGTGAGGAGCGCGTGCAGCAGCATCGGATTGCCGCCGACGGCGCCGACGCACTCCTCGGTCAGGGTGTGCGGTGTGCCGTCGCCGAGGACGGAGCGCACGAGAGCCCGGGCGGCCGTCGCACCGAGCGGGGCCAGCAGGCAGATCTCGTCGGCCGGAACGCGGCAGGCGTCGGTGAACGAGGGCTGGGGCAGCACCAGGTCGTACTGCCACCGTTCGGTCACCGCCAGCACGACCGGCAACCGGTCCAGACGCCGCGTCACCTGGGCGAGCCAGCGGCGCGACACCGTGTCCGCCAGGTGGACGTCGTCCACGGCGAGCAGCACCGGCCCGGACGCGGCCCGTGACCGCAGCAGGCTCCACAGCCGGGACGGCAGGTCGGCGCCGTGCAACGACCCGCCCCAGGCGTCGACGTCCGGCGGGCCGTCGCAGGGACCGAGGCCGTCGAACAGCTGCAGGACCACCCCGAAGTCGACCCCGGCCTCCTGGAGGGAACACCGGGCCCTGAGGACCGTCGTCCCGTGACGCTCCGTGTCCCGGGCGAGGGCCCGCAGCGCGGAGCTGCGTCCGCTGCCGCTGGCCCCCCGGATCACCACCGTGCCCCCGGCCCCCGCCTCGGCCCGTCTCACCAGCGCCCGAGCCCTCGCCGGCGGCTCCGCACGCTCCCGCAGCACGGCGGAGGAGGTGTGGGCACGGTCCCGGAGGGCGGGGCTCGGCATGGGAACTCCTGGACTTTCAAGGCACGCTGCGTAACGGGAGTGGCAATTCTGTCTGCCGCTGCAAGACGTGCGAAACCCCGGGGCCGCTCCGTACCCCCCTGTGAACTGCGTCTCATGGCCCCGGGCGGTGCCCCGTCAGCCCGTGGTGGGCAGCTCCTCGCCGCCCATGTCGAGGCGGAAGGGCGGGTACCGGTCCGTCATGAGGGCGGCGTACGCGGTGACGCGGAGCACCCAGCGGTTGAGACCGACCACCAGGTCGAACAGGTCGCGCGGGTACTTCTCGGTGAAGGCCAGCGTGACGACCGCGATGAGCGCGAGGAGGCCGATGAGCCCGCCGGGGCACCAGCCGCCGTGCAGGGCGCCGGTGAAGATGCCCGCCACGAGGTACTGCGGGATGGCGAGCAGCCACCACTTCACCAGCACCAGCCCGCGGGACAGGTGCTGCGGGTAGGCGATGTCGAGCCGCGCCGGGTAGTCCGGTTCGGGGCCCAGGCTGAAGGGCGGGTACCGGTCGGTGCCGAGGGTGCCGTACGCGTAGTAGGAGACCCGCCAGGACCAGCGGAGCACCCCGAGGTTGAAGTCGAACAGGGCCCTCGGATAGCGCTCGGTGAAGAGGATCGCGAAGAAGGCGACCACGCTCACCCCGAAGAAGGCGATCCACAGGAAGGCGAGCACGATGCAGTGGGGGATCGCGAGGAGCCACTTCACCAGCCACATCCAGCGGGACAGGGGTGCGTCCAGGTAGGCCGTCACCGTCACCGGCCGGTGGGCGTCGGCTGCTGTAGTCATGAGGATCACGCTTTCGGTCGTCCGCGGGCCCGGGGGGCGCGCCCCGGCTGCGGTCCGGGGCCGGGGCGCGTTCTTCCGGGGCCGGGTGTTCGGGTCAGCCCTTGCGCGGTGCGTCGTCCGGCCAGCCGTAGCCGGTGCGCGGCCGTTCGGGCACCGCGCCCATCGCGGCCAGGTCCCGGTCGGCGGCGCGCATCAGCTGACCGGCCAGGTCGCGCATCGCCCGGCTCGCCGCGAGCTCGTCACCGATCGCGGCGACCTCCACGTCCTGCGGGTTGCAGCGCGCCTTGCCGCGGCCCGTCATGATGGACGTCCCGTTGTCGAGCACCGCGCGCGCCGTGGTCGTGCCGCTCTCCTCGTCCAGGTAGACGCCCACCTGCCACTGTTCGGCATGTGTCATGACGTGCCTCCTCACGCCCCGGGTCCCTCTCCCCTCCAGCATCCCTCCGCGCGGGTCCGGGCGCGCTCCGGGCCGTCAGGCGGCGGGAAGGGGGCCGGGGCCGCCCTCCAGGGACACGTGCAGGCCGTCCGGCCGGACCTCGGCGGACGTGGCCCTGAGCCCGAGGGGGTAGGCCGCGCGCGGGTCCGGACCCGGCGCGAGGCCGTCCAGGCCGAGCCGGCCGGCGGGGACGGTGCGGCCGAAGACGGTGAGCCCGTCCACGGCGAGGGTGACCTTGCCGTCCGCGAGGGCGGGACGCAGCGTCAGCCGTCCCGCGCCGCCGGGGCCGACGGCGGCGAGCACCGTGCCGGCCGCCGGGTCGGCCGTCACCGAGGCCACGGTCACCGACGGTGCGGTGGCCCGGATCGCGTCGGCGATCGCCCCCGGGGAGACGGTCACCTCGGCCCGTGTGCCCCCGACGGTGGCCCGCTCGCCGAGGCGGACGTCGTCGAGCCGGGCCCGTACGCGGACCCCCGACAGGCGGCCCACGCGGGCGTCGTCACTGCCGACGTCGAGCCGGGGGATGCTCCGGTGCGCCAGGTCCCACAGGGCCCAGTCGCCGCCGACGCCGACCGTGACGGCGTCACCGAGTCCCGGAGCCGCCTTCGCGACACGGTGGCGGATCACGGCGCCGGCCGCGGACTCGGCCGCACCGGTCACGGCGACGGCCACCGCGGCGACGGCGCCCGTGATCGTGAGGAGGAGGTGGCGGCGCAGGGCCGCCCGGGTCCCGGCGAGGGGAACGCGCTTCATCGCCGGTCTCCGGGAAGGGGTGCGCAAGCGGCTTCGGGAGCGGCTTCGGGAGTGCTCTCGGGGGCGGGCGCCGGCGCGTGTGCCGGGGCGGGGCCCTCCGGGTCGAGCCGGGGCAGGAGCCGGTCCAGCCGGTCGGGGAGCCACCAGTTGGCGCGCCCGAAGAGGTACATGGACGCCGGCACCAGGAGCAGGCGGACCACGGTGGCGTCGAGGACGACGCTCACCCCCAGGCCGAGGGCCAGCATCTTGACGGCGACGTTCGTGGAGAGCAGGAAGGCCAGGAAGACGCTGGTCATGATCAGCGCCGCACAGGTGATGACCCGGGCGGTGGCGGCGAGACCGGTGGCCACGGCCAGGTGGTTGTCGCGCCGGTGCAGCCAGACCTCGCGGATCCGGGAGAGCAGGAAGACCTCGTAGTCCATCGACAGTCCGAAGACGATCGCGAACATCATCACCGGCACGTACGACTCGACGGGCACCGGCTCGCCCACCCCGAACAGCGCCCCGCCCCAGCCCCACTGGAACACCGCGACCACCACCCCGTAGGCGGCCGCGATCGAGAACAGGTTGAGCACGGCGGCCTTGAGCGCGATCAGCGGGCTGCGGAAGACGGCGAGCAGCAGGAGGAACGCGGCCACGGCCACCACGCCGACGATCCGGGGCAGCGCGCCCGCCAGGGTGTCGGTGAAGGTCTGGGTGGCGGCGGCGGTGCCGGTGACGTAGCCGGTGGCACCGGTACCCGTCAGGGCCCGCGGGACGGTCTCGTCCCGCAGGGTGCGGAACAGCCGGGCGGTCGCCGGGTCCCGCGGTCCGGTGGAGGGGGTGACGGTGGACAGGAGCAGGGCCCCGTCACCGCCCGCGACCGGGGCCGTCACGGACGCCACGCCCGGTACGGCCGTCAGCCGCCGCCGGAGCGAAGCCGCGAGGTCCTCGCGGCGGGCCGGGTCGGCTACCCGGCCGCTGTCGAGCTGGACGACGACCGTGAGCGGGCCGTTGGCGCCCGGACCGAAGCCCTCGGTGATCAGGTCGTACGCCCGGCGGTCGGTCCTGGCGGTGGACTGCGCCCCGGCGTCGACGTGCCCCGGCCGCATGGACGCCGCCGGGAGGGCGAGGACGCCGAGCAGGAGCAGGCCGGCGGCCAGGAAGACCCAGGGACGTCGGGCGACCCGGAGGGCCCAGCGGTGCCAGACGTCGGACTCCCCGGCGGGCTCGGCGACCGGCGTGCGCACGTGGAGCCGGTCGACGCGGCGGCCGAGCAGACCCAGCAGCGCGGGCGTCAGCGTCACCGACGCGGCGGCGGCCACGACCACACCGAGCCCCGCGGCGATGCCGAGGGTGCCGATGAAGCCCACGCCGCAGACGCAGAGCCCGCCCAGCGCCATGGCCACCGTGGCCGCGGCGACCAGGACGGCACGGCCGCTGGTGGCGACCGTACGCCCGACCGCGTCGGCCGGTTCCGCCCCGGCGTGCAGCAGGGCCCGGTAGCGGGTGGTCAGGAAGAGGGCGTAGTCGACGCCCACGCCGAGGCCCATCATCGCGGCCAGGGTCGGGGACGCCCGGGCGAAGTCGAACGGTGCGGCGAGCAGGCCGAGGGCGGCGAGACCCACGGCCAGGCCCAGCACGGCCGTCAGCAGCGGCAGCCCGGCCGCGGCCACGCTGCCGAAGCCGATCAGCAGCACCAGCACGGCGACGGCCAGCCCGATGCCCTCCGAGACGCGGTCGGCGGATCCGGCCGAGGCCGGTTGGCCGAGCGGCTCCCCGTACTCGACGGTGACGTCGTCGGCGCGCAGCGGCTCCACGGCCGCGTCGACCCGGGCCAGGTAGGAGGGGTCGAAGCCCGCCGGGTTGCCGTCGAAGCGGACCGTCACCCGGGCGGTGTCGCCATGGGGGGAGAGCGCCCCGGGCGTGGTCAGCGGGTCGGCCACCGACAGGACGTCCGGCAGCCGGTTCAGGTTGGCCACGGCCGCCGCGACCGCCTCCCGGTGGGCGGCGACCGTACCGCTGCCGGTGTGGAGCACGAGGGGGGCGGCCGTGCCCCCGGCGCCGGTGGTGTGCGCCTCGATCAGGTCGGCGCCGGTCTGGGCGCCGGTGCCGGGCAGGGAGAAGCTGTCCGCGAAGGTGCCGCCCCAGGCGTGGTCGGCGGACGCGAGGCCGGCCAGGAGCAGGACCCACAGGGCGACGATCCGCCAGGCGTGCCGGGCGCACCAGCGCCCGCTGCGGTGGAGGAGTCCGGGCCCGCCGGACGGTGTGGTGTTCATGGGCCCCACGGTGCGGGGCTCCGGTAAGGGGACCGTTGGCGCATTGTTCGGGGAACGTACGGGCCCGCGCGCGCCCGCCGCGGGGACCGCGGATGGCGCGCGGGCGCCGGCGCA
>NZ_JBGWAB010000047.1:0-51808 GCF_041862025.1 Streptomyces sp. AB3(2024) | reverse complement strand
CGCCCGCGGCGTGGTGGCGTACGGGCCCGTGGGACCGGGCCCGCCGTGGCGCGGTGGTGCGGGCCGTGGGCCGGGCCCGCTGTGGGGTGGTGCGGGGGCCGTGGGGTCGGGCCCGCCGTCGGGTGGCGCACGGGCCGTGGGCCGGGTCCGCTGAGCCCCCGGCCCGGGTTCAGCCGCGCAGGAGGCGGGTGAGGGCGCGGCCGAACAGGAACCGGCCCGCGCGGGCCGTCAGGGGGTCCAGCAGGCGCGGCAGGCCCCGTACCCGGAGCTCCTCCCGCCAGAGGACCTCGGAGCCCCCGCCGGGGCCCGGCCGCACCTCGATCTCGGCCCAGCCGGTCACCGCCCGGCCGCGCTTTTCGAGCCGGACCAGCCGGGGCGGCTCCCAGCGCACGACCTCCATCGGGTCGTCGAAGGTGATTCCGGCCACTCCGGTGCGGGCCGTGAAGCGGGTTCCGGCACGTGTCGGCGGCGCGGTCCAGATGATCGTCCGGGTCAGCGGGACCTGCGCGCCGTGGCGTTCCCAGTCCGTCACCCGCCTCCAGGCGTCGGCCGGCGCGAGCGGGCTGCGGCGAATGATCCGGATGACGGGCATGAGCGCATGGTAAGCGGGCATACACACCCTGAACTGGACCTCGAATATGGGTTCCGTCCGGGGGCGGCGATCGGTAATACTCACCGCCACCGTGGATCGCGGATTCGACCGGGTGACCACCGGCCCTCCCGCCCCACACTGCGAGGAGGTGCGCCATGTGCTCCCACCAGCCCCCCTGCCCGCCCGCCGACAGCGCCGACCACGAGGCCGCGCGCGTCGTGGCTTCCCATCCCGAACAGGGCTGGAGCCTGCTCTGCAACGGCGTGGTGGTGTTCGACGACACCGGTGAACTGCTCCCCGAAGGCCGGACGGTGGAACCCCGTCGGCCGGCCCTGGTCTGAGCGAGGAGGCAGCATGCGCCAGCAGCTGATCCGCAAGCCCGTCCCCAAGCCCGCCCCCCGAGACCTGGACCTGCGCACACCGTCGGGCAGACCCCTCCCGTACTGACGGGAGCCCCGGCATTACGGCGTCCACCGGAAGGCGATCAGCCGGTGGGCGCCTCAGTACCGCCCAGGAACGCGGTCTCGTACGCCGCGTCGCCGATCGCCGCCCGTGCCTGCCGTTCGCCCTGGTCCCGCAGGGCGGTCAACGAGGGCGAGCCCATCTGCGGCCGGCCGACCGTGCGCCACCAGGCGTGCCCGGTGCCGAGCAGCCGCGCGGCCAGCTCCCCGTCGCCCAGGGCCGCCACCGCGGCCGCGAGCACGTCCAGGCCCAGCGCGATGCCGAAGCGGTCGCCCAGCAGCCGCTTCCCCGAGAGCATCGCCCGCACGTGCCGGGCCGCCTCCCCGTGCTGGCCGAGCCCCAGCGCCGCGACGGCCAGGATGTAGTCCGCGTACGCCCGCAGCCAGCGCTCGCCCAGCTCCGCGCAGGACTCCCGCAGCCCCCGGGCCTCCTCGGCGGCCTCCTCGTAGCGCCCGAGGTCGCACAGGGCGTACCCGGTGGCCAGCCGGCACAGCAGCCAGCCCGTGCCGCTGGTGCGGCCGCCGTGGCCCGCCCGCGCCCGGGGTCCGGCCAGCACGATCGCCGCAGTCGGGTCGCCCGGCATCAGGACCGACACGGCCCGCAGGTAGGCGGCGCGCAGCTCCGGCTCCGGGTCATCGAGCGGGGCGGCCGCACGGGCACACCGCAGGCCGGTCTCCCGGGCCGGTTCCAAGTCGCCCTGGAGCAGCATCGTCAGGCCGAGGGCCCACAGCCCCTGGGCCCGGGCGGCGCCCCCGGGCGGGGCCTCGTCCAGGGCCCGTTCCAGGAAGCGACGGCCCTCGTGGACGTGCCCGCAGGCGAACCAGAAGAACCACAGGGCTCCGGCCATCTCCAGGGCCGCGGCCGGGTCGGCGGCGAGCAGGTGCTCCAGGGCGGTGCGCAGCTGCGCGTGCTCGGCGGTCATCCTGCGGTACCAGTCCACCTGGCCGGGCCCCATCCAGCCCTTGTCGGCGGCCTGCGACAGCGCGGCGTACCAGTGGGCGTGCCGGTCGGCGACGGACCGTACCTCGCCCAGCTCCACCAGCCAGTCGTGGCCGAACTCGCGGATCGTGTCCAGCATCAGGTAGCGGGCGCCCGCCCCCCGTTCCCGGGAGCGGCGTACGACGGACTTGGCGACCAGCCCCTCCAGTACCCGTTCCACCCGCCCCGGGGCCAGCGGCCCGCCGGAGCACACGGCCCGGGCGGCGGCCACGTCGAAGTCCCCGGTGAACACCGACAGCCGGGACCACAGCAGCCGCTCCACGGGCTCGCACAGCTCGTGGCTCCACCCGATCGCGGTGCGCATGGTCTGGTGCCGGGGCAGGTGCGCGGCCCGGGTGTCGGCGAGCACCTCGAAGCGGGTGCCCAGACGCTGCGCCATCTGCTCCAGAGTCCACAACCGCAGCCGGGCGCCCGCCAGTTCGAGGGCGAGCGGGATGCCGTCCAGGCGGCGGCAGACCTCGGCGGCGGTGCGGGTGCGGTCCGGGTCGGCGAAGACGGCGGCGGCGGCCTCCGGGGCGGCGGTCAGGGCGCGGGCCCGGAAGAGGGCCAGGGCGTCGCTGTCGGGGCCCTCGGAGGGCAGCGGGCGGACCTCGACGACCCGTTCGCCGGGGGAGCCCAGCCGTTCCCGGGAGGTGGTCAGCACGGTCAGGCCCGGTGCGGACTGCAGGAGTTCGCCCGTCAGGTGCCGCACCTCGGAGACGAGGTGTTCGCAGGTGTCGAGGACGAGGAGGATCTCCTTGTCCGCCATCCACGCGCACAGCTCCTCGTCGAGGGGCTGCGCGGAGTGGTCGGCGAGACCGACGGCGTGGGCCACCGTGGTGGTGAGCAGTCTGGGGTCGCGCAGCGGCGAGAGCTGTACCCACCAGACCCCGTCGCGCCAGACCCCGTCGCGCCGGGCCGAGGCCCGGCCGACGGCGCGTCGGGCGAGGCGGGACTTGCCCACGCCGCCGACCCCGGTCAGGGTGATCAGTCTTCGTTCGCCCAACAGACGGTCGAGCAGGGTGAGTTCACCCTCCCGACCGACGAAGCTCGCCACGTCCGGCGGCAGATTTCCCGGCACGGCGCCAGAGTCTGGCGCAGGGCCGACACCCGCGGAGTCTGCCTGATTGTCGTTGACCGAGTACTCACCGAACACGGATGTATTGTGCGCGATCTTCTTTCACGGCACGGCCGTTCGCTTCGGATCGCCGTGCGCCGTGCGGGTGACGGTGGGTCGGCCGGCGTCGGCCGCCTCAGCCGGCGAGGGTGATCCGGCGCTCCTCGCAGAAGGCTCCCCAGTTGCCGTCGGGCAGGCGGGCGCGGAGTTTCAGGGACCAGGCGGTCCCGGCCGGTTCGGCCGTGCCGATCCGGTAGGAGGCGCGGCCGGCCGGTACGGCTCCGGCCCCGAACTGGATGACGGTGACGGGCCGGTCGTTGACGTAGAGCTGGTACTCGCTCGTGGGGCGCCCCGTGTCCGGCGGGTTCCAGCTCAGGTCGACCGTGCCGGGGGAGGCGGTCGCGGTGAAGGCGCCGGGCGCGGTGTCCGGGGCGCGGTCGGGGTCGGCCGGGGTGGTCACGGCGACGGCGGGGCCGTCGGGCGAGGAGTTGTCGGCCCCGTCGCGGGCGCGGACGGTGAAGGAGTAGGCGGTGCCCGGCTGCAGGCCGGTCAGCGAGGTGCCCCGCTCGGCGGGGCCGGCCGTGTGGATGCGGGTGCCGCCCTGGTAGACGTCGTAGGCGGTCACGCCCGTGTCGTCCGTGGCCGGGGTCCAGTCGAGCCGGACCGTCCGGGGGCCCTCGGCGCGGCCGGTGGTGGCGGGCGGGGCGGTGGGGGGCACGTGGTCCTCGGGCCTCGCCGCCGGGGTGGTGGCCCGTACGGGCGCGCTGGGGGCGGAGCGGTTCCCGGCGGCGTCCCGGGCGCGGACGGTGAAGTCGTAGGCCGTCCGGGGGGCGAGCCCGGTCACGTCCACCATCGTCCGGTCGGCCGGCAGCTCCTTGACCAGCTGTCCGGCCTGGAAGACCTGGTAGCCGGTGACCCCGTCGGCGGGCGCGGCCGACTCCCACATCACGTGGACCGAAGTGGCGCTGCCCGCCTGGGCGGTGAGCCCGGCGGGCGCGTGCGGGGGGCGGGTGTCGCCGGAGCCGCCGCACCCGGCCAGCGCGCCGGCCGCCAGGCACAGCACGAGGGCCAGGGGGAGGGGGTGCGGGGGAGCGGTGCGTCGCACGGGGGGCCTTCCTGCGCTTCCTTGCCACGGTGACCTCGTAAAGGTCTAGACATATATGGCACGCGCGGCGCCGACCGGGCAAGACCCGTGCCGCGGGCGGGCGGCGGCCGGGGCGGCAGGAAGGCCCCGAGGGGGGTGGTGTGGCCGGATTCGTCTTCTTCTGAACCCGTCTGACATTATTGCGATCTCTTTGCAATAACAGATGACCGTAAACAGGGATGTGCACAGCATGACGGCCCGGACAGTACGGGGAGCGGCCGCAGCCGCGCTCGCCACCGCACTCATCACGGGCGTGACGGCCTGCGCGAACCCCTCGGGGCCGGCCCGGCCGGCCGATTCCGCCGTGGTCGGCATCGCCACCGAGCCGGAGAGCCTCAGCCCGCTGCTCGGCTACGGCAAGGACGGCAACTCCAAGATCTTCGACGGGCTGCTCACCCACGACGCGGACATGAAGCTCAGGCCCGCCCTCGCCGAAGCCCTGCCCGAGGTCTCCGCCGACGGCCGCACGTACACGTACCGGCTGCGCCAGGGCGTGAAGTTCAGCGACGGGAAGCCCTTCACGGCCGCCGACGTCGAGTTCACCTACCGGACCATCCTGGACCCGGCGACGAACAACGCCTCCAAGACCGAACTCGACGCGATCGAGAGCGTCACCGCACAGGGCCCGGACCGGGTCGTCTTCACCCTGAAGTACCCCTACGCCCCCTTCGCCGAACGCACCGTCCTGCCCATCGCCCCGCAGCACGTCGCCGGGAAGCAGGACGTCAACAGCGGCGGGTTCACCACCCGGCCCGTCGGCACCGGACCGTACGTGCTCACCGGCTGGTCCAAGGGCGAGAAGATCTCCTTCAGGGCCAACCCGTCCTACTGGGGCGGCGAGCCCGCCGTGAAGAAGTTCACGATGGCCGTGATCAAGGACGACGACGTGCGCGCCACCCGGCTGCGCTCCGGCGAGCTCGACGCCGCGATCCTGCCCCCGAACCTGGCCGCGGGCTTCGCCGGTGACCGCACGCGCAGGACGTTCGCCGCGAAGACCTTCGACTACCGCGACGTCACCCTCCCGACGCACCACCCGGTCACCGGCGACCCGGCCGTCCGGCAGGCGCTGGACATCGCCGTCGACCGCGCGACCATGGTCGACAAGCTCCTGGACGGCGCGGGCAGGGCCGCCCACGGCCCGGTGCCCACGGACAGCCCCTGGTTCACGCCCGGTACGGAACGCGCGTACGACCCCGACCGGGCGAAGCGGATCCTCGACGACGCCGGCTGGAAGCCCGCCGCGGACGGCGTCCGCGTCAAGGACGGGGTCCGCGCCTCCTTCCCGCTCTGGTACACCACCGGCGACAAGATCCGCCAGGACCACGCGCTGGCCTTCGCCTCCGACGCCCGCAAGGCGGGCGTCGAGGTCACGACCGAGGCCGGGACCTGGGAGGTCATCGAACCCCGGATGAAGACCGACGCCGTCCTCGCCGGCGGCGGTTCCCCGGCCGACCCCGACTTCGACCAGTACCCGCTGCTGAGCTCCTCCCTCGCGGGCGACGGCTTCAACAACATGGCCCGGTACGACAACCCGGTCGTCGACCGGGCGCTGACCGACGCCCGCAGGAGCGGCGACCCGGCCGCCCGCAAGAGCGCGTACGACACCGTGCAGCGCGAGCTCGTCAAGAACCCCGGCTACGTCTTCCTCACCCACATCGACCACCTCTACGTCGTGAACGACCGCTGGGACGGCCCCTCCACCCAGGTCGAACCCCACGACCACGGTCTCGGCTCCGGCCCCTGGTGGAACGTCGAGCACTGGAAGCCGAAGCAGAAGTGACCCGCGGCCTCCCCTGGGGGCCGATGGCGCGCATGGCGGGGCGGCGGACCCTGTTCGCCGCCCCCGTCCTGCTCCTCGTCACCTTCGGCGTCTTCGCCGTCGCCGCCCTGTCCCCCTTCGACCCCGTCAAGGCCTACGCCGGCACCGCGGGCCTGACCGCCTCGCAGGCCGAACTCGACCAGCTGCGCGCCAACCTCGGCGTGGACCGGCCGTTCACCGCGCGCTGGTGGGACTGGCTCACCTCGGCGCTCACCGGAGACCTCGGCACCTCCGCCGTCCTGCGCCAGCCCGTCGCCGACGTCATCACCGGACGCCTGGGCTGGTCGGCCCTGCTCGCCTGCTGCGCCCTCGCCGTGGCCCTGCTGCCGGCCACGGCCCTCGGCGTGCTCGCCGCCCGCCGCCGGGGCGGCCCCCTCGACCGGGTCGCCACCGCCCTGGCCTACGTCCTGGAGGCGGCCCCCGCCTTCTGGCTCGGGCTGCTGGCCGTCTGGCTGTTCGCGGTCCGCCTCGGCGCACTGCCGTCCGGCGGACTCACCGACGCCGCCGCCGACACCGTCACCGCCGGGCAGGTCGCCTCGCACCTGGTGCTGCCCGCGCTGGTCCTCGGCCTCTCCCAGATGCCCTGGTTCTACCTCTACGTGCGCGAGGGCGTGGCCGACGCGCTGGAGCAGGACCCCGTACGCGGGGCCCGGGCGCGGGGCCTGTCCGAGCGGCGGGTCCTGCTCGGCCACGGGCTGCGCTGCGGGATGCTCCCCGTGCTCACGCTCATCGGCTCCCGAGTGCCGGAGCTGATCACCGGGGCCCTGCTGGTGGAGACCGTGTTCAGCTGGCCCGGCATCGCGGCCGCCACCGTCCAGGCCGCCACCTCGGTGGACTTCCCGCTGCTGGCCGCCCTGACCGTCCTGGCCACCGCCGCGGTGCTGGCCGGGAACCTGCTGTCCGACCTGCTGTACGGGCTGGCGGACCCGAGGGTGGGCTTCGATGGCTGACCTCCCCGGCGCGACCGGCGCCCCCGCGGGCGCGGCCCCCGACGCCCCCGCGGGCCCCGTGAAGTGGCGTCGCCACGGGCCCGACCGCCGCTCCACGCGCACCCTGCGCCTGCGCGCCTCGGCGGCCGTGCTGGCCCTGCTCGCCCTGGCCGTCCTGCTGGTGCCCCCACTGGCACAGCTCGACCAGCAGGCCGTCGACCTCTCCGCGAAACTGCTGCCGCCGTCCGTGCGCCACCCCTTCGGCACCGACGACCTGGGCCGCGACCTGCTGCTGCGCTGCGTCTTCGGGCTGCGCGTCTCCCTGCTGGTCGGCCTGGTGGCGGCGCTCGCCGCGACCGTGGTCGGCACGGCGGTGGGCGCGGCCGCCGGGGCGCTGGGCGGCTGGACCGACCGGCTCGTCATGCGCGGCGTCGACGCCCTCTCCTCCGTTCCGCACCTGCTGCTCGGCATCTTCGTCGTGGCCCTGTTCCGGCCCGGCGTCTGGCCCGTGGTGGTGTCCGTGGCGCTGACCCACTGGCTGTCCACCGCCCGGATCGTGCGCGCCGAGGTGCTCTCCCTGCGCGGACGCCCGTACGTGGACGCGGCCGTCTCCGGCGGCGCGTCGCGGTGGCGGGTCGCCGTACGCCACCTGGTGCCCGCAGTGCTGCCCCGGGCCGGGCTGGCCGCGGTGCTGATGATCCCGCACGCCATGTGGCACGAGTCCGCCCTGTCCTTCCTCGGCCTCGGCCTGCCCGCCCGCCAGGCCAGCCTCGGCACCCTCGTGCAGGACGCGCGCGGCTCCCTCCTGGCCGGCGACTGGTGGCCCACCCTCTTCCCCGGGCTGCTGCTCATCGTCCCCACCCTGGCCCTCGCCGGGCTCGCCGGTGCCTGGCGCGACCGGCTCGACCCCCGGCGCCGTTCGGAGCTGACCCTGTGAGCCCCCGTCCCGCACTCGCGCCCGCCGGGCAGGCGCCCCCCGTCCTGCGCGTGGAGGGGCTCGGCGTCCGCTTCAGGATGCGCGGCGGACGCCACGTCGAGGCCGTCACCGACGCGGCCTTCGAACTGCGCTCCGGCAGCTGCCTCGCCCTCGTCGGCGAGAGCGGCTGCGGCAAGTCCGTCCTCGCCTCCGCACTCCTCGGCCTGCTCCCCGGCAACGCCGAGACCGCCGGGTCGGCCCGGCTCGCCGACGGCCTCGACCTGCTCGCCGCCGACGAGAGGACCCTGGCCCGCACGGTCCGCGGCCGACGCGTCGGCCTGGTCCCGCAGAGCCCCGCCGCACACCTCACCCCGGTCCGCACCGTCCGCTCGCAGCTCCAGGAGACCGTCCGGGAGCTGCTCGCCCCGCAGGGCGGGAAGGCGCGGCTGCGCGCGGCCGCCGAGGCCGCCGCCGCGCGGGCCGCCTTCCCCGCCGACCACCTCGACCACCACCCCCACGAACTCTCCGGCGGCCTCGCCCAGCGCGCCGCCACCGCCCTCGCGCTCGTCGGGGACGCCTCCCTGCTCCTCGCCGACGAGCCGACCACCGGCCTCGACCGGGACCTCGTCGACCGCACCGTCGACGAACTGCGCGCCCACACCAGGGACGCCGGCCGGGCTCTGCTGATGATCACCCACGACCTGGCCGCGGCCCGGCGTGTCGCCGACACCGTCGCCGTCATGTACGCGGGCCGGATCGTGGAACTCGCCCCCGCCGACGCCTTCTTCGGCGCACCCGGCCCCCGCCACCCCTACGCCCGCGGCCTGCTCGACGCCCTCCCCGAGCGCGCCTTCACACCGATCCCCGGAGCCCCGCCCGAACTCGGCGACCTGCCGCCCGGCTGCGCCTTCGCCGCCCGCTGCGCCCTGGCCGACGCCGACTGCCGGGCCGTACGGCCCCCGCTGACCGAAGGGGTGGCCTGCCACCGTGCTTGAGCTCCGGGGCATCACCGCCGGCTACGACCGCCGCCGGCCCGTCGTCCGTGACGCGCACCTCGCGCTGCGCCCCGGCGAGGCCCTCGGCCTGCTCGGGCCCAGCGGCTGCGGCAAGTCCACCCTGGCCCGGGTCGCCGCCCTGCTGCACCGGCCGGACCGGGGGACGGTGGTCCTCGGCGGCCGCACCGTGACCGGCTTCCGGCACCGGGCCCCGCGTTCCCTGCGCACCGAGGTCGGCGTCGTCTTCCAGCAGCCCAGGCTCGCCGCGGACCCCCGCCTCAGGCTGCGCGACCTCGTCGCGGAGCCGCTGCGGGCCACGGGCCGCGGGCGGGGGGCGGAAGCGGCCGTCGACGGACTGGCCGAGCGGGTCGGCCTCGGCCCGGACCTCCTCGCCCGGCGCCCCCACGAGGTCAGCGACGGCCAGCTGCAACGCGCCTGCGTGGCCCGCGCGCTGGTGCTGCGGCCGCGCTGGCTGGTCTGCGACGAGATGACCGCGATGCTCGACGCCTCCACCACGGCGGCCCTGGTCGCGGCGGTGGAGGCGTACCGCAGGGAGACCGGGGCCGGGCTGCTCGCGGTGGGCCACGATCCGGTGCTGCTCGGCCGGTGGTGCGACCGTACGGCCCACTGGAGCGACATCGCGGACAGTTGATCGACTGTTGCGCCTTCGTGAATCATCCGGCTCTTCCATGGACTCCTCGGGCAGTGCGATCTAGCGTCTGGCGGCGGCGCGATGTCAGACGCAATGTCAACAACACTGTGGAAAAAGGAGGATGACCGGATGTTCCGAAGAGCGCTGAACTGCGCTGTGGTCCCCGCCATCGCCGCCCTGACGGTGATCGGCGGGATCTCCCCGGCCCACGCCGAGGAGATCCCCAAGGCTCCCGGCCACCGCCTGGTCAGCCACTACGAGGGGAGCCCCGCCGCCGCGGCGCCGCTGCCCGGCGAAGCCCCGCCGCAGCACCCCTTCCTCGCGCCCAACGGCCGCAGCGGCATGCACTCCGACGCGGCCGGCAGCGCCACCTCTCCCTGGTCCGGCCCGCTCGGCAAGAACCCGCAGGTCACCAGCGAGAAGATCGCCGCCCTCGGCGGTGAGTGCGCCACCGCCACCTTCGACGCGGGCGGCCGCCTCGTCACCGTCTGCGGCACCTTCTCCGGCTTCAAGGTCAAGCTCCTCGAGCCCCGTACGCTCGCCACGCTCGCGGAGTACCAGCTCCCGCAGCGCTCTTCGACGGTCGAGGCGATCACCTCCCTCGACTTCGCGAAGATCTTCAAGGACACCTCCGGCGGCGCCTACTTCTACCTGGACGACCAGGACCGGGCCGTGCTGGCCGACTCCCGCCAGCACGTCCTGCGCCTCGCCCACAGCCAGAACCCCGACGGCAGCTGGAAGTTCACCGTCGAGAACGACTGGGACCTCACCGGCCAGGTGCCCCACGACTGCGTCAGCTGGACCAACCTGTGGCCCAGCGGCACCTGCGACCCGGTCACCTCCGTCATGCCCGACTGGAACGGCCGCATCTGGTGGGTCACCCGGCTGGGCCGCGTCGGCACCGTCGACCCGGGCACGGGCGCGATCCGCTCGATCCGCCTGGAGGGCGAGGAGATCCAGAACTCCTTCTCGGTCGCCGAGGACGGGGTCTCCATCGTCACCGACCACGCGCTCTACAGCTTCCGCGCCACCGCCGACGGCACCCCCGAGGCACAGTGGCGCCAGACCTACGACCGCGGTACCGGCACCAAGCCCGGTTCCGTGAACCAGGGTTCGGGCACCACCCCGGACCTCTTCGGCAATGGCTACGTCGCCATCACCGACAACGCCGACGACCGGATGAACGTCCTCGTCTACCGGCGGGGCGTGGACGTCCCCGCCGACCGGCGGCTGGTCTGCAAGGTGCCCGTCTTCGGCTCCGGCGCCTCGACCACCGACAACTCCCTCATCACCTGGGGCAACAGCATCGTCGTCGAGAACAACTACGGCTACGAGAACCCCACCTCGCTGCTCCTCGGCAAGTCGGTCACCGGCGGCGTCAGCCGCATCGACGTCCGCGCCGACGGCAGCGGCTGCGACACGGTGTGGCAGAGCGCGATCCGCTCGCCCTCCGTCGTCCCCAAGCTCTCCACCGGCAACGGGCTGCTCTACTTCTACGAGAAGGAGCCCAACTTCTGGGGCATCGACGCCTGGTACCTCACCGCGGTGGACTTCCGCACCGGTGAGCGCCGCTGGCGGCAGCTGACCGGAACCGGGCCGCTGTACGACAACAACTGGGCGCCGATCACCCTCGGCCCCGACGGCACCGCCTACGTCGGCGTGTTCAACGGCATCGTCGCCGTCCGCGACGGCGGCTGACCGAAGCCGCGCGGACCGGCCCCCGCCCGAACGGCGGGGGCTCAGTCCCCGGGCCGCCACAGCGGATGCGCGGCGTCGGCCCACCACCGCCCGACGAAACCGGTGCGCATCCCGCGCCGGGCCTCCGGATCGCCCAGGGCCTTGCCGATGTGCCCGGCGAGTACGACCCCCAGCGCCAGGGCCAGCCAGTCGTGGACGAAGGTGGCGCCGGTCCGCCACAGCAGCGGTGCGAGCCGGGTGAACCACATCAGCAGCCCGGTGCCCAGCATCACCAGCACCGCCCCGGCGAGCCAGGCCGCCCACAGCTTCTGCCCGGCGTTGAACTTCCCGGCCGGGCGCGGTCCCCGGCGGCGCAGCGCGGAACGCAGCCAGACCCGGTCGTGCGGGCCGAAGCGGTTCAGCACCCGCAGGTCGGTACGGAAGGCGTGCGAGGCGAGCCCCAGCAGGACGGGCACGGGCAGCGCCAGACCGGCCCACTCGTGGACCGTGACCACCAGGTGCCGGCGCCCGACCAGCTCGGCGAGCGGCGGCAGGTACAGGCAGCCGGCGGTGACCAGGCAGAGCCCCATGAGGGCGGCCGTGGCCCGGTGCACCCAGCGCTCGGCCGGGGTGAACCGCCGCACCCGCTCGGGCGGGCCGGACGGACCGGCCTCAGACGGTCGGGGCATCGTCGCGTCCGTTCGACCGGCCGACCCAGGCGTCCACGTCATAACCGAGCTCCTCCCAGTAGCCGGGTTCGGCCTCGCGGGTCACGGTGATGCCCGAGAGCCACTTCGCCGACTTGTAGAAGTACATGGGCGCCACGTACAGCCGGGCCGGCCCGCCGTGGCTGTGCTCCAGGGGCCGGTCCTGCATGCTCAGGGCCACCATGACGTCGTCGCGCCGCGCCTGCGGGAGGGTGAGGCTCTCGGTGTACGTCCCGTCGAAGCAGGTGAACCGGATGGCCCGGCCCTCGGGCCGCACTCCCGCCGCGTCGAGCAGGCGCATCACCGCGACGCCCTCGAAGGAGGTGCCGGGGACCCGCCAGCCGGTCACGCACTGCACGTCGCGGACCACCCGGGTCTGCGGCAGCCGTCGCAGCGCGGCCAGGTCGTACGTCATCGGCCGCTCCACCAGGCCGTCGACGCGCAGCCGGTAGTCGGCCGCCCCGCGCTCCGGCACGGACGCGGCCACCGAGTAGTACCGGAACCCGCCGCCGTTCGGCAGCAGCCCGGTCAGACCGGTCGGATCCCGGTCGGCCGCCGCCCCCAGCCCGGCCTCCACGCCCCGGCGCAGGGCGGGCGCGGCGACCAGTGCGGCGGCGCCGGCCGCGACGGTGCCGAGGAGCAGCCGCCGCCCGACGGGGGCACCGTGCCCGTCGGGGTCCTGCGTACGCGTATCCGTGCTCACCCGATGATTCGACCACCGGCAGGGGTCCGGACACCAGGCGCGGCGGCCGTCCGTCAGACTTCCGTCACATCCCGGCGGGCCCCGCCGCTAGACGGCCGATTCGAGCCGGCGTTCCCGCTCGGGTTCCGGGAGGGCCTTCGCGGTGGCGGGGATCTGGGAGAGGCTCGCCTCCAGGTCGTCCAGGGCGAGGCGGGCCGCCACGATCCGGTCGCGGACCTCGTCGGCCGGATCCGTGCCGTTCGCCGTGCGCTCCCGGGCCCGGGCTTCGGCCTCCTCCATTTCGCGCGCCTCGTCGAGGGAGTTGAGCACCACGCCGATCAGGACGTTGACCAGCACGAAGGAGGCGAGCAGCGCGTAGGAGGCGTAGTAGACGATGCTGAACCGGGAGATCTCCAGACCGGCCCGGACGGCATCGGTCAGGCCGTCCAGGGTGGTCAGCAGGAACAGGGTGAGCATGGCCCGCCCGATCGACCCGTAGTGGCCCGGGTCGGACTGCGCGAAGCAGACCCAGCCGACCATCGCGTACACGTACAGGACCAGCGCCCCGACGAACAGGAAGCTGGCCGTGCCCGGCAGGCTGCGCCCCACGGCCAGCAGCAGGATCCGCAGGTGGGGCAGGAACCGGGCGGTGCGCAGCACGCGGGCCAGCCGCAGCAGCCGGAGCACGGTGGTGTTCTCGCGCAGGAACGGCAGGAAGGCCGAGGCGACGATCAGCAGGTCGAAGATGTTCCAGGGATCCCGGAAGAATGCTTTCGGCCGGTCCGCGTACGCGCCCAGGCGCAGCAGCATCTCCAGGGTGAACAGGGTCAGGCAGCCGGTCTCCGCCAGTTGCAGGACCTGGCGGTGCGCGTCGGCCAGCCCGCTGTAGGTCTCGGCGCCCATCAGTCCCGCGTTGAGCAGGATCACGGCGAAGACGGCCATCCCGAAGGAGGGGTCCTCGGCGATCCTCCGGCAGTGGGCCGCCAGTCTCCTGCGGCCGGGTCCGGCCGGCGTCGGCTGGTTCATCTCGCTCCTCGTACTCGTTCGTCGTACTCGTATGGGCGGGGGCCCGACCGGCGCGGGGCGTGCGCCCACGCCGTTCCGCCCTTCTAACGCCGCACGGCCGAACGGGTTTCAACGAATCCGGCCCCGCCCGGGGGCGTACGCCCCCGGGCCGATGCCCGGGCGGGAGGCCCCCCGTTACTGTCGCGACATGGACAGAACAACGCAGAGTGTTCCGCCGACGCCGGGCGGGAAGTGGGGCCACGCCCTCGCGGACTGGGGCGGGGCGTTCCTCTACGCGCTCACCGCGCTGCTGCTCATCGGCGGGACCCCGCGGGCCACCGGACTGCTGAGGGCGAGCGTCCTGACGCTGGCGCTGAGCCTGCTCGCGGGCCTGTTGCGGCGCAGGCCCCTCGTGGCCCTGGCCCTCACCCTGACCGCCGCCACGGTGGTGGCCTACGGTGCCCAGCGGGGCGACCTGACGACCGACCGCCACCTGGTCTACGTTCCCGTGGCCATCGTCTTCGGGATCGTCGTCGTCACCCGCACCCGCCGGGCCACGGCCGTCGCCGGCGCCGTCGTGGCCCTGGTGGAACTGCCGGCGGTCGCCGGCCTGGCCCACGACCCGTACGGGATGAACGGCAGCCTGCTCGTCACCCTCCTGACGCTGGGCGCCTGCGGCATGGCGGGTCTCCTGCTGCGCGAGCGGCGCGAACACCGCGCCGAACTGCGCGAGTCGGAGGTGTCCGAGGCCCTCACCGCCGAACGTCTGCGCATAGCGCGGGAGTTGCACGACATGGTCGCCCACAGCATCGGCGTGATCGCCATCCAGGCGGGGGTCGGCAGCCGGGTCATCGGGACCCAGCCGGCCGAGGCCCGCAAGGCCCTCGACGCCATCGAGGCCACCAGCCGGGAGACCCTGGCGGGCCTGCGCCGGACCCTGGTCGCCCTGCGCCGGGCCCAGCCCGACGGGGAAGGCGGCCACGTTCCGACGGGGCCCGCGCCCGGCCTGGCCGACCTCGACGCCCTCGCGGCCTCGCTGGCCGACTCCGGGGTGCGGGTCGAGGTACGCACCACGGGCGAGCGGCGCGACCTCCCGCCGGACATCGACCTGTCGGTGTACCGCATCGTGCAGGAGGCGCTGACGAACGTGGTCCGGCACGCGGGCGGCGGTGTCCGCGCCCGGGTGGGCCTCGACTTCTCGGCGGAGGAACTGCGCGTGGAGGTCCTCGACGACGGGCGGGGGATGTCCGCGCGCGCCGGGAAGAGCGGCTTCGGCATCACCGGCATGTACGAACGGGTCAGCCTGCTCCACGGTCGCTTCAGCGCCGGACCGCGCCCCGAGGGCGGCTTCCGCGTCGCGGCCGAGCTGCCGCTGCCCGCCGTGCGGACGGAGGCGGCCCGATGAACGGTCCCGTACGCGTGCTGCTCGTCGACGACCAGCCGCTGGTGCGCTCCGGGCTGCGCGTGCTCATCGCCGACACCACCGATCTGGAGGTGGTGGCCGAGGCCGGCACCGGCGCGGACGCCGTCGCGCTCGCGGCCGAGCACGTCCCCGACGTGGTGGTGATGGACATCAGGATGCCGGGCATGGACGGCATCGAGGCCACCCGGCGGATCACCGCGCAGCCGGGCGCGCCCAGGATCCTCGTCCTGACCACCTTCGACGAGGACGAACACGTCTACGGGGCGCTGCGCGCCGGTGCGAGCGGGTTCGCGGTCAAGGACATGGCCCTGGACGACATCCTCGCCGCCATCCGGGTCGTGGCCGCCGGGGACTCCCTGATCGCCCCCGGGGCCACGCGCAGGCTGATCGCGGACTTCGTCCGGAGCCCGCAGCCGGGGGCCGGCGCGGGGGCCGAGCCGCCGCGGAGGCCGGAGCGCCCGCTCACGGGGGTCACCGACCGGGAGCGGGAGGTCCTCGTCCTGGTGGGGCGGGGCCTGTCGAACACCGAGATAGCCGAGGAGCTGTTCATCTCCGTGGCCACGGCCAAGGCCCACGTGGCGCGGCTGTTCAGCAAACTCGCCGCCCGGGACCGGGTCCAGCTGGTGATCACGGCCTACGAGGCGGGGCTGGTCGCACCACCCGGCTGAGCCGCCGCGCCCCGCGGGGTTCCGGGCGGGCCGTGTTCGGGGCGGGGCGTGTTCGGGGAGGGGCGTGTTCAGGGCGCCGAGCCGTCGAGGCGGCCGGCCTCCCGGGCCGCCCGCTCGACCCGGGCCCGGTGGGCCTCCCACCAGGCCGCGTCGCGCTCCGGCAGGCTCTCGCTCCCGGTCCGCAGGCCGGTGGTCCCGTCGATGAGCTCCCGTAGGACGTCCGCGTGCCCGGCGTGCCGGTCGGTCTCGGCGATCATGTGGACGAGGCTGTGGTGGAGGGTCACCTCGTTGCGGGCACCCCAGGGCACCCGGCCCACGGCGTCGAGGTCGAGCGCCCCGATCGTTTCGTCCGCGTGCGCGCAGGCCGCGCGGTAGAGGTCGGTGATCTGCTCACGGGTCTCGTCGGCCGTGGCCCACAGGTCCGCGTTGGGTTCGGCGTCGCCGGTGATCCACAACGCCGTCGACTCGAAGGGCCGCCCGAAGCCGGCGCCGAAGTACAGGGCCTCGGCGCCGGCCGCGTGCTTGACCAGCCCCAGCAGATTGGTGCCGGTCGGGGTCACGGGCCGGCGGACGTCGTACTCGGAGAGTCCGTCGAGCTTCCACAGCAGGACCTCGCGGGCGTCCTGGAGGTAGATCTGCAGGTCCTTCTTGGCATCCGATGTGATCATCGGGCCAGTCTTGCGACCGGGGGCTCCGTGGTCACCGGATTTTCGGCGGACGCCGCCGGCTTCCCGCGCCCCCGGGGACCGCTACTGGGAGTCGCCAGCCTGCTTCTGCGCCTTCTGGGCGTTCTTCTCCTTGATGCGCACGGTTTCCTTGCGCACCTCGGCCTGGGTGGCGCGCTCCTTCTGGAGCCACTCGGGGTCGTCCTGCTTGATGGCCTCGATCTGGTCCGTGGTCAGGGCCTCGGTGACCCCGCCGCGCGCGAGACCGGCGATGGACACGCCGAGCTTCGCCGCGACGACGGGCCGCGGGTGCGGGCCGTTGCGGCGCAGCTCCACCAGCCACGCGGGCGGCTCGGACTGGAGTGCGTTCAGCTCGGAGCGCGAAACCACACCCTCCTGGAACTCTGCGGGGGTGGCTTCGAGGTACACACCCAGCTTCTTCGCCGCAGTCGCGGGCTTCATCGTCTGGGTGCTCTGGTGCGAGGTCATGGTCTCAAGGGTATCGAGCGTGTGCGCTACCTCCGACCACGACCGGTAACCTGGCGGAGTGACAGGCTCGGATGTACCCCCTTCGTTCCGGCTCGCCTACGTCCCGGGAGTGACGCCCACGAAGTGGGTGCGGATCTGGAACGAGCGGCTGCCCGACGTCCCGCTGACCCTGGTGGGCGTGTCCGCCGCAGAGGCGTTCGACACGCTGCGCGGCAGCGGCGCCGACGCCGGATTCGTGCGGCTGCCCGTGGACCGGGCGGACCTCAGCGCGATCCCCCTCTACACCGAGACGACCGTGGTGGTGATCCCGAAGGACCACCTGGTGGCCGCCGTGGAGGAGGTGTCGACCGCGGACCTGGCCGACGAGATCGTGCTGCACCCCCTCGACGACGTCCTCGGCTGGGAGACCCTCCCGGGCCGTCCCGCCTTCGAACGCCCGGCCACGACGGCGGACGCGATCGAGCTGGTGGCCGCGGGCATCGGCGTCCTCGTCGTTCCGCAGTCCCTCGCCCGCCTGCACCACCGCAAGGACCTCACCTACCGGACGGTCACCGACGCCCCCGAGTCGCGCATCGCGCTGTCCTGGCCCGAGGAGCGGACCACCGATCTGGTGGAGGAGTTCATCGGCATCGTCCGGGGACGGACCGTGAACAGCACCCGCGGCCGTCCGCCGACGCCGCCCCAGCCCAAGCAGCGCAAGGCCGGTGCGGCCAAGTCCGGCGCGGGCCGGACCGGGGCGAAGCCGGGCGGCGGCACGGGCGGCAAGGCGACGGGGAAGACGTCCGGCAAGAACCCCCGCGGCGGCTCCGCCGCCCCCAAGGCCGCCAAGCGCGGCAAGCCGCGCCGCCGTCCCTGACGCCGGGCCGTCCGGCCGTCTCCTCAGCGCCGCGCCGTCTCCTCCGGGGGTACGGCGTCGCTGACGTGCACCAGCCGGTAGGCGTGGCCGCGCCGGGGCCGGCGGTCGTTCCCGCGCAGGCCCCTCGCCTGCTGGACGGCCGCGTCGAGGAGCGCCGACACCTGCGGGTTGGCCCGGCGCAGCCGCAGCAGCTGGTCGGAACGCAGGCCGACGATCGCCGCGGCGGTCCCGGCGTGCACCCCCTTGGCCACGGACTGGAGCAGCAGGCGCAGGCCGAAACCGCCGACCTTGCCGGGTGCCCCGACCCGGTGCGCCTCGGCCAGGGCCGAAGCCGAGGCGAGAGCCGTGTCGAAGGCCGGGTCGTGGGCGCGCCAGCCGGCCAGCATCGGCTCCGGGATCCCGGCCGCGGCCGCGCATCCGGCGGGCCCCAGGCCCAGGGCCGCCGCGTGGACGGCGCGGGCCCTGCGGACGCTGTTCTCGGCGCTCAGGTCCGTGTGCGGATCGAGCGCCGTGGCGAGCGTGCGGTCGATGTCCTCGGCCGTGCCGAGGCCCGCCAGCACCGCCGCCGCCCATTGCCTGCGGTCGCCCGACGCGTCCTGTTCCTGTTCGTCCACCGGGTGCGTGCCTCCCGCCGTGTCTGTCCGGCCTGGTCCCCTGCTCCCATTGTGCGACCGGGAGCGGTCCCGGGGGACCCCGGTCTCAGCAGGTGGCCGGTGCGGGGTGGGCCAGGGCATGGGCGGTGAGGGAGCGGGAGTAGCGGCGCAGCAGCAGGACGGCCGTGGTGGCGAGGCCGGTGAGCAGGCCGAGCCAGATGCCGAGGGTGTCCAGGTCCAGTGCGTACGCGAGGATCCAGGAGGCCGGCAGTCCGACGGCCCAGTAGCCGACGAGGGTGATGCGGAAGCCGCTCCTGGTGTCGTCGAGGCTCCGCAGCAGCCCCACGCCGATGTTCTGCGCACAGTCGAAGAACTGCAGGAACGCGGTGACGACGAGGAGCTGGGCGGCGATGGCCGGAGCCTGGCCGGCATCGGGACCGGAGTCCAGGAAGGGCGCCAGGACCAGCCGGGGAACCGTCAGGTAGAGCAGTCCGACGACGGCCATGACGGCGGCGGCGCAGGCCAGCGCCGTGTTCTTGATGCGCCGGGCGTCGTCGTGGTGGCCGAGGGCGAGTTCGCGGCTGACGTTGATGGAGGCCGCGTGGGAGAGCCCGACGGCGACCTGGAAGACGATGTAGACGAGCTGGTTGACGGCGGTGTGCGCGGCCAGGGCCTCGGGTCCGAAGGAGCCGGCCATGAGCGCGGTGAGCGAGAAGAATCCGGCCTCGGAGCCGTAGGTGGCGGCGATGGGGACGCCCAGGGCGACCAGCTGCTTGACGGTGGCCGGGTCGGCCTTGGCGATGTCGAGGGTCAGGAGGGGTGCCAGCCGTTCGTCCCGCTTCGCCGAGACGAAGAGGGCGAGGAAGGACAGCAGGTACACGGTCGAGGTGGCGATGCCGATACCGGTGAGTCCGAGCCGCGGCAGACCGAACGTGCCGTGGATCAGCACCCAGTTGAGGCCGGCGTTGACCGCGACCGAGGCGATGGTGATCCGCAGCAGGGCCTGCGGACGGCGCATGCCGATGGTGAACTGGCGTACGGCCTGGAACCACAGACAGGGCAGCAGTCCGGGGGCGAGGGCGAGGAGCATCGTCCGGGCGGGGCCGACGACGTCCGCGTCCTGGCCGAGCAGGCCGAGGGCCTGTCCGATGAGGATCATGAGGACCGCGCCGATGACGCCGGCGAGCGTGGCGACGGCCAGGCTCGCCCGGACGATGCCCCGCACCTCGTCGTCCGCGGCCCCTCCCCCCGCGGTGCCGTCGCCCCCTTCGGCCGCCCGTTCGGCCCGCGCGGCCGCGGCGGCTATCCGGTTGCCGACGGAGGTGACGAGGCCGACGCCCATGGTGCGGAGCTGGTTGAAGATGACGATGGCCAGACCGCCGGCCGCGAGCTCCCGGGTGCCCAGGAGCCCCATCATCACGGTGTCGGTCGTGGTCAGCGCCACCTGGGCGAGCTGGGTGAGGATCAGGGGGACGGCGAGGACCCCGAGGGCGCGGCTGTCGCGGAGGAGAGTGGTGAGCATGGTTCACCGGTTCCCGCGGAGTTTGGTGAGCAGTTCTTCGATCTCCCGCTCGGCCTCGGGGTCGAGGAGGCCGCGGGCCCTCATCCAGTCGTCGTTGAAGACGGTGTCCATGTACTTCTCTCCGCCGTCGTTGACGAGCGCGACCATCGTCGTGCCCGGGGGCAGGGAGGGCAGCCGGCCGAGGGCCTCGTGGACCACGCCTCCGGCGGATCCGCCGATGAGGAGCCCGGTACGGGCGACGGCGCGGCAGGTCGCGAAGGCCTCGACGTCGCCGACCTTGACCCCCTCGTCGATGAGGTCGAAGTCTACGAGGGCGCCTATCCCGGCCCCCTCCGGGGTGCCGGTACCGGACTGGTAGTAGTCGTGGGCCGGGCCGCCGAAGGCGATGGAGCCCTTGGGCTCGACGCCGATGACGGAGAAGCCGGACATGAGCTTGCGCAGCTCCCGGCCCGTGCCGCAGAGGGCGCCGCCGGTGCCGACCGCGCCGATCAGGACGTCGATCCGTCCGCCGAGCGCCTCGTGGAGTTCGTGCGCCACGGGGAAGTATCCGACACCGTTCGCCGGGTTGTTGTGCTGTTCGGTGAAGATGGTGTTGTCCTGCCCGCGGGCCATGTCCTCGGCGAGTTCCTCGCGGGCCGCGGTGGCGAGTTCCTCGGTGCCGTCGTCGACGACGTAGACGAGCTCGGTGCCCAGCGCCTTCATGCCCCGCAGTTTGTCGGGGCAGGCGTGGTGGTCCACGACGGCGGTGAAGGCGTAGCCGCGCTCGGCGGCGATGACCGCGAGGCCCAGGCCGGTGTTGCCCGAGGTGGACTCGACGATCCTGCCGCCGGGCCGGAGTTCGCCCGCCGCCTCGGCGGCGTCGACCATGGCACGGGCCATGCGGATCTTGGCCGTGCCGGTCGGGTTGAACATCTCCAGTTTCAGCAGCAGGCGGCTGCCGGTCCCGGTGGAGGCCAGTTCCAGCAGGGGGGTGTACCCGACGAGGTCGGATACGCGGGATACCAGGGCGGGACGCTGAAGGGCTCCGGGCATCGGTGACTCCAGAGGGTGGGGGTGGGGGCGTCAGGTGAAGTGGCGGTCCAGGCGCCAGCGGGGGCGCGGCAGACCGGTCCGGTCCATGACGACCTTCGGGGGCAGGGGCAGGTCGTGGAAGGGGGACTCGTTGGAGTCCATCTGGTAGCCGGCCGTGTTGGGGTAGACGAGCAGGTCACCGGTGCGGGGGCGGCTCGGGAAGGGGATCTTGCGCCAGGTGAGCAGGTCCGACTCCAGACAGGTGGCCGCACCGACGCTCGCCGGGAACGTCCCCCGCTCGGCCCCGGGGGTCTGGGGGAGGAGGACGGGGTCGGGCAGGTACTCGCTGTTGAACCACTGTTCGGACAGGCTCAGGCTGGTGCCGTCCACGGTCAGGATCCGGTAGCCCGCGCGTTCTTTGACGCCCTGGACCCGGAAGACCGTGGCTCCGGCCTGGTGGAGCAGGGCTCGTCCGGGCTCCAGGAGCAGCAGGACGCCGGAGTCGGAGAGGAGCCGGGACAGCGGCTGCCCGTGGCCCTCGGGGCGGGTGGCCAGGAGCGCGGCCAGTGCCTCGGCGCCCGCGACGGGGGAGTGGTAGGGGTAGAAGTCGCCCGTGTGGAAGGTCTTGGCGGCGTGGTAGTGACCGCTGTGCTGCTCCGCGAGGAAGCCGCGCCAGCTCTCGGCGTCGGTGTAACTGACCGGCAGGCCGCCGCCGATGCTGATCCGGCTCGCCTCCAGGCCGCGCACCCGCGCCGCGAGGCACAGGCCGACCAGCCGGGCCGCGAGGTCGGCCCGGGGCTGGAGGGCGTAGCCGGAGAGGTGGAAGGAGAACCCCTCCGTGCGCAGGGCGCCCCCGGCCCGTACGCAGCGGTCCAGGGCCGTGGCCAGTTCCGGCTCGGAGAGCCCGAAGCGGCTGTGGGGCTGACCGGGCGGCAGACAGCGCAACAGGATCCGGGCCGGGCGGATCCGCCCGCCGGGCCCCCCGTCGGCGAGCGCGACGAGCGCGTCGAGTTCGTCCAGGGCGTCGACGGCGATCAGCGCTCCGTGCCGCACGGCCAGGTCCAGCAGCGCCGGGTCCTTCGCGGGCCCGGTGACCACGAGGTGCTCGCCCCGCACGCCGTGGCCCAGGGCCTCGCACAGCTCGCCGACGGAGGCCACGTCCACGCCGGCACCGCCGGCCGCGGCGCGTTCGGCGAAGACGGCGGCTTTGTTGGCCTTCTTCGCGAAGTACACGAACCCCTCGACCCCGGCCGAGGCCAGGGCCTCCCGCATGCCCCGAAGGTTGGTGTCGAAGGCCTCGGGCAGCAGGAAGTGGAACGGGCCGCCGAAGGCGTGGGCGAGCTCGGGCAGCAGCCCGCTCGCCAGCACCCGCTCGGTGGCCTCGTCGGGCAGGACCGGCAGGGTGGGCGGGGCGGCGCCGGTCGCGGCGGGACCGGCCACCCCGGTGGCGGAACCGTGCGTCGCCGTCGAGCCGTTCACGCCCACAGCGCGACCTCCGTGCCCAGGCCCTGGGCGAGCGCGAGTTGCGCGAAGCGGTGTCCGAGGGCGATGTCGGTGACGACGAGACCGCTGTTGTAGGCGAAGACGCGCTCGTCGGCGCCGGTCCGGCCCCTGCTCCGCCCGGCGAGCACGGCCGGGAACTCGCAGTCCACCGGCGGGAGTTCGCCGTCGGCGTCGGCCATGTCCGCGCCGGTGACGTTCATCTGTGCCTCGCTCGTGGCGATCACCCGGTCGGCCTCGTGCAGGGTGGACGGCGCCAGCCCGTGGCCGACGAGGACCGCCAGCGCGCCGGGCCGGAGCCAGCCCGCCTCCACCGCGGCCGGGGTGTGGCCGCCCGCGGTGGCGACGATGACGTCGGCGTCGGCGGCGGCCGCCCGCAGGTCGGTGACCAGCTCCACGTCCCGGTCGGGGAAGTGGGCGCGCAGCTGTTCGCGGACGGCGGCGATGCCCTCGGGGTGCGTACCGGACAGCATCAGCCGGTCCAGGTCCGGGAGGGTGGTCAGCAGGAACGGCAGGGCCAGCCGGCCCTGGGTACCGGTGCCGATGACCAGGGCGCCGCGGGCCGCCGGAGCGGCGAGTTCGCGGGCCAGCAGTGCCGAGACGGCGGGAGTGCGCAGGGAGCCGATGCGGGAGCAGTCCATCATCGCGACGGGCAGGCCGGTGGCGTCGTCGTAGAGCGTCAGCGCGGTGTAGTAGTGCTGCTCCTCGCGGCCCTTGTCGAGGCCGTGCTTGTAGGAGGTCTTGACGGCGACGACGTCGCGGGAGCCGTCGCGGCCGAGCATCGCGTAGGAGACGGAGTGCCCGTCCGTCGGTTTGACCGTGAGCTTGCGGGGGTTGTCGGACAGGCCGGCGTCGAGGGTGCGGTAGGCGCCTTCCACCGTCTCCACCACGTCGGCCAGGGATATGTCGATCCCGGCGAGGTCGGTGGTGGACAGGACGCGCAGGTGCCGGTCGTCCGCCGGCGCGGAGGCGGAAGCGGTGGTGGCGGGGGCGGCCTTGGTGTCGGTCATGGGGTCGGTCCTCCGGGTGCGGGGCGGGTGGTCAGCTCGCGTGTGCTTCGAGGGCGCTCTGGCCGTAGCCGTGTTCGCCGGCCTCGGCGTCGGGACGGGTGTGGCGGCCGGGTACGCGTACCGAGGCGCGTTTGAGCCAGCGGTCGGTGCCGTCGTAGCGGGCCCGGAAGGCGACGCGGCCGTGCACGACGAGGTCGTTGTCGACGACCAGGACGTCGCCGGGACTGAGGCTGACGGCGACCGAGACCCGGGCCAGTTCCTCGGAGAGCCGGCCGTACGAGGACCGGTACGCCTCGTCGGCCTCCTCCAGCGGGGTGTACGCCGGGTCGAAGCGCAGGGTCATGCCGTCCTCGGTGGCGAAGAGGGCGGGGACGGGCGGTGGTGCCTGGTCGGCGTAGCCCTGGGCCTCGGCGTAGGCGTCGTCGGGCAGGATCGGCACCGCGGGCCGGGTGAGGACGTCGACGTCGGCGTCGGTGAGCCGGGTGAGGCGGACGCTCGCCGCGGTGGTGGCGATGTGGTCGTGGTTGCGCATGCAGCCGAGCATCAGCAGGTGGGCGCGGCCGGGGTGGAAGGCGTCCTCGGTGTGCGGGCTGAGCAGGACCGAGCTGCTGGCGCCGGTCTGTTCGCTCTCGTGGCCGGGTGAGGGAACGATGTTGTGGACGAAGCGGCCGTCCTGCTGGCCCTCCCAGGCGATGGGGTTGCCCATCACGGTGGCGAGCAGCAGGAGGGCGAGGTCGTACACGGCTCCGCTGTCACCGGCGCTCGCCCATCCCGGGGGAGTGGGGCCGATGGCGGCGTCGTCGACGTCGAGGCCGCGCAGGACGAACAGTCCGTCGGCGGTGTCGACGGGACGGCAGTGGTGGCGCAGGTCCTCGCCGAGGCCGTCGGCCACTTCGCGGACGCGGGCCAGGAGCCGGGGGCTCGTGGCGGAGGTGCCGAACTCGGCCAGGAGTTCCTCGGCGGCCCGACGGAGTTCGGCCACGGTGTGGGCATCGAGCTGACGGACTGGGGCGGCTGCCGTGCTCATGGCGAGAAGATCCGTTTCTTCGGATGGCAGGGAGAGCCCGGTTCTCTGGGTGCGCTCTCTCCCGAAGGGATGGCGGGGAGCGTCAACTGGCAAGAAATGAAAGGGAGTTGGAGCCCGTTCGAAAACCTGCGGAACCGGGGAACGCTTCGAACGCTAGCACCGAAGTGAGGTAAGGCAAACCTTACTTGCTGGTCACCTGGAATCGATATTCGGACATGCGTCCCATCGCGGATCGCAACTTGCAGGGGTGGTCGTCATTAGGGTAGGCAAACCTAAGCATTCACTCAGTTGCTTCAGCGGAACGAGGACGTACGTGGACATCGACAGGCGCCAAGTGCTGTGGGCCGGCGGGGCGATGGGCGCGGCAGCCCTGCTCGCCGCCTGCTCCTCGGGAGACGGCGGCACCACGGACGGGAAGGCCGGCGGGGACGCCGCGCCCAAGAGCGGCGGCACGCTCCGTATCGGCGCGCTCGGCCGTGCCGGAGCCATCACCCGCGACCCCCACGGCACCCAGGCCAACGAGAGCGACTACCTCGTCATCGCCCTCGTCTTCGACACCCTCGCCATGCCGGGAGCGAAGACCAACACGGTGCCCCGCCTGGCCGCCTCCTGGGAGCCCTCCGCCGACCTGAAGACCTGGCGCTTCAAGCTCGCCAAGGGCGCCGCCTTCCACGACGGCACCCCGGTCACCGCCGAGGACGTCGTCTGGTCGCTGCGCCGGCTGCGCGCCACGCCCTCCGGCGCGGCCCGCCTGCCCGGGGTCAAGGGGCCCGAGAGCATCACCGCCGACGGCGCGGACACGGTCGTCGTCGTCTCCGACTACGCCAACGCCGACTTCCCGCTGCTGACGCGCCTGGCCACCTTCGTGATGAAGAAGGACACCCCGGACAACGCCCTCGACAAGGCCCCCGGCACCGGCCCGTTCAAGCTCGACTGGTACCGGGGCGGCAACGCCCGCCTGGTCCGCAACGACAAGTGGTACGGCGGGACCGTGCGCCTCGACGCCATCGAGGTCACCATGTTCGAGACCCCGCAGGCCATGGCCAACGCCCTGCTGGCCGGTCAGATCGACGTGGCCTCCAACGCCGGCGCCGTCGCCGCCCGCACCGCCGCGACCCGCAAGGACATCCAGGTCCTGCGCCGCCCCAACGACATGGCGATGCCGATCGTCATGCGTGCCGCGCCGGGCAGCCCCTTCGCCGACCCGCGCGTACGCGAGGCCATGCGCCTGGTCGTCGACCGCGACGCCATGGTCAAGCAGGTCCTCTCCGGCTACGGCACCGTCGCCAACGACATCATGGGCACCGGCGACCCCGCCTACGCCAAGGACGTCCCGCAGCGCAAGCGGGACCTGGAGAAGGCCAAGAAGCTGCTCGCCGAGGCGAACTTCGACCTCTCGAAGACCTACTCCCTCGTCACGACCGAGGACGTCTCCGGACTCGCCGAGTCCGCGACCCTCTTCGCCAACCAGGCCCGCGAGGCCGGAATCAAGGTCGAGGTCGTCAAGCAGGAGTCCGGGGCCTTCTGGGACAAGACCTGGAAGACAGGCGACTTCTACACGACCTACTGGGGCACCAACGACTCCGTGGTCTTCTTCGCCTCCAAGACCATGGTCTCCGAGGCCGGGCAGAACGAGGCCGGCTGGAACGACCCCGCCTTCGACGCCGCCTACCGCAAGGCGACCGCGACCGTCGACGAGAAGGAGCGGGCCGCCGCCCTCAAGGAGCTCCAGCAGATCGAGCACGAGCGCTCCGGCTACCTCCTGTGGGGCATGGCCGACGGCATCGACCTCGCCGCCGCCAAGGTCAAGGGCCTGCCCACGCTGCCCGGTTACGGCCGCGTCCAGCTGGAGAACGCGTGGCTGGCCTGAGCCGTACGGCCCCCGAGCCCGCACCTGCCTCCCCCGGAACCCCGGGGGAGGCAGGTGCGGCGCGCCGCGTCCGCCCCCTGCTGCGCCTCGCGGCCGCGGTGGCCCGCCGGGCCCTGATGCTGGTCCTCCTGCTGGCCCTGGTGTTCGCCGCGGTCGAGCTGCTGCCCGGCGACGCGGCGAGCGCGAGCTCCGAGCGCGGGGACAGCGCCGCCGACGTCGCGGCCCGCCGGCACCTGCTCGGCCTCGACCGCCCGGTCTGGGAACGCTTCGCCGACTGGATGACCGCCCTGCCCACCGGGGACCTCGGCACCAGCGCGCGCGGGCAGAAGGTCACCGACCTCCTCGCCGACCCGCTCCCCAACACCCTCCTGCTCGGCGGCACGGCCTTCCTCCTCACCGTCCTCGCCTCGCTCGCCCTGGGCTGCTGGGCCGCCTGCCGCCCCGGCCGGCTCACCGACCGGATCGTCTCGCACGCCGCCACGGCCGCCTTCGCCGTACCCGAGTTCGTGGTCTCCGTCGGGCTGCTCCTCGTCCTCGCCCTGTGGAGCGGCCTGCTGCCCGCCGTCACCCTCACCGGTGCCGACGGCGCACCCGATTCCTGGACCATGCTGGTCATGCCGGTCCTGGCGCTGGTGATCCCGCAGACCGGCTGGAACACCCGGATCGTCCGCGGGGCCCTGGCCGACCAGGCCCGCACCCCGCACGTGGAGGCGGCCCACCTCGACGGGCTGCCCGTGCGCCGGGTCGTCCTGCGCCACGCGCTGCCGGGCGCGGTCCCCGCGATCGCCACCGGCATCGCCACCTCCACCGGCATGCTGCTCGGCGGCGCCGTCGTGGTGGAGACCCTCTTCAACTACCCGGGCATCGGCAGCGTCCTGGCCTCGGCGGTCAGCAGCCGCGACACCCCGCTCATCGCGGGCGTCGTCGCCTGCGCGGGCGCCGCCATCAGCCTCGTCCTGCTGGCCGCCGACCTGCTGCGGGACCGCATCCTGGGAGACCGCCCGTGAACGCAGCCGCCGACACCCCCGCCGACACCCCCGCCGACATGCCGGCCGGTACCGCTGCCGGTGTGCCCGCCGATGCGCCTGCCGACACCCCCGCCGACGTGCCCGACGCCCCCGCCCCCGCCCCCGCCGCCGGCGTTCCCGCGGGCTTCCGGGACGGCGCCGCCGGCGATCCGGCCGGGCGCCCGGCCGGTGCCGGGTCCCGCGGCCGGACCCTGCGCCGGATCGCCCCCGGCCTGCTCCTGGTCCTGCTGGCCCTCACCGGGCCGTGGCTCGCCGCGCACCCCCTCGACACCCCCGTCACCGCCCCCTACGCGGCCGCCGGGGACGGAGCCGTACTGGGCGGGGACCAGCTGGGGCGCGACGTGCTGAGCCGGCTGCTCCACGGGGGCAGCGCCCTGATCGGCGGCGCCCTCCTCATCGCCGTCGTCGTCACCCTGCTCGCCACCGTGCTCGGCTGCTTCGCGGTGCTGCACCCCACGCTCGGCCGCGCCGTGGAACGCGCCGCCGACGTCCTCATCCTGCTCCCGCCGGTCCTCGGCATCATGCTCATCGCCCTGGCCTGGCCGGGCGGCGGCCGGTGGGCCGTCATAGCGGCCGCGGTGGTCCTCGGCACCCCGTACGCCGTGCGCATCGTCGCCTCCGCCGCGGCGCCCCTGGCCCGCGCCGGCTACGTGGAGGCCGCCACCGCCCGGGGCGAGCGGCTGTCCTACATCGCCCTGCGCGAGCTGCTGCCCAACCTGCGCTCCACCGTGCTCGCCCTGTTCGGCCTGCGGTTCGTCGAGGCCGTGTACGTCATCTCGATGGCCGGATTCCTCCAGATCGGCCCGCAGCCCCCCGCCGCGGACTGGGCCCTGATGGTCCGTGAGAACGCGCCCGGCATCCTGCTCAACCCCTGGGCCGTGCTCGCCCCCAGCCTCGCCATCGCCGTCCTCGCCATCAGCTTCAACCTCGCCTCCGCCTCGCTCTCTTCCCGTCCTTCCCGCTCCTCCCACAAGGCGGTCACCACCTCGTGAGCGACCTCGACCAGAGCCCCGGCACGTCCGACGCCCCCGCCGCAGTGCTCCGCGGCCTGGAGATCGGCATCCCGGGCGGGCCGGTCCTGCTGCGGCCGGTCTCCCTGACCGTCCCGGCGGGCCGGATCACCGCCCTGACCGGCCCCTCCGGGGCCGGGAAGACCACCTTGCTGCGCGCGCTGACCGGCCACCTCCCCGAGGGCGCCGCCGTCACCGCGGGAACCCTGGAGGTACTGGGGACCGAGCCCGGCTCCCTCGGCGCCGGGGAACTGCGCCTGCTGCGCCGTACCCGGATCGCCTACGTCGGCCAGGACCCCGGCTCCGCCCTCAACCCCCGCATGCGGATCCGCCGGATCGTCGCGGAGACCGCCGTCGACCCGGGCGCGGCGGCCGTCCTCGCCCTGCTGCGCGAATGCCGGCTCCCCGTCGACGACGGCCTGCCCGAGCGCCGGCCCACCGCCGTCTCCGGCGGGCAGCAGCGGCGCGTGGCCCTGGCCAGGGCGCTGGCCCGCGAGCCGGAGCTGCTGCTGCTGGACGAGCCCACGGCCGGGCTGGACCCCGCCCTGCGCGACGAGATCGGCGTGCTGCTGAGGCAACTGGCCGCCGCCCGCGGGCTGACCGTCGTGATGGCCTGCCACGACCCCGAACTGGTCGAAGCCTGCGCCGACCGGGTGGTCCGGCTCCCGGGTCCGCCGCAGCCGCAGCCGCAGCCGGACTCGGGCTCCCGGCCGCGGTCCCCGTCCGTACGAGCCCCCGTGACGCCCCCGAGGGTCGCCCCGTCCGCCGCCCCGGTGTCCGCCGGGCCCGCGGGCGGGCTCCGCGCCCGCGGGGTCGGCGTGGCCTTCGCGCACCGGGCCGGGCGCCACCGGGCCCTGGACGCCGTGGACTTCGACGCGGAACCCGGCACGGCCACGGCCGTCGTCGGCCCCTCCGGCTCCGGCAAGACCACCCTGCTGCGCGTACTGGCCGGGCTCCACGCCCCCGACTCCGGCACGCTCACCCTGGACGGTGCCCCGCTCGCCGCCACGGCCCGCCGACGTGCCCGGGAGCACCGCCGCAGGGTGCAGCTGGTCCCGCAGAACCCGCTGGACGCGCTGAACCCGGCCCGCACGGTGGGCTCCGCCCTGGCGCGGCCCCTGCGGCTGCACGGGGGGACGCCGCGAGGCCCCCGTAGCACCGCGGAGGTCGCCCGGCTCCTCGAACAGGTGGAGCTGCCCGCCGAGTTCGCGGCCCGCTACCCGGCCGAGCTGTCCGGTGGGCAGCGCCAGCGGGTCTCCCTCGCCCGCGCCCTGGCCACCGAGCCGGACGTGCTGCTGTGCGACGAGATCACCTCGGCCCTGGACCCGGACACCTCCGTCGCGGTCATGGAGCTGCTGCGCCGCCTGCGGGCCGAACGGCGGATGACGGTGGTGCTGGTCAGCCACGAGCCGGACCTGGTCGCCGCCTACACGCGGACCGCCCACCTGCTGGAGGCGGGCAGGCTGTCCGCGGCCGGTCCCACGGAGGTGGTCCTGGCCGGGCTGTGATGTCCACCCCGCTCGGGGCGCTGCTGCTGGTCCCGGCCGGCCGCTCGTGCGCGGAGGGCGGCGGCCGTCCCGCCGCCCGACGAGGCCCCTGCCGAGCCCCGCCGCCTGAGCCGGCCGGCCGATCCACGCGTTGCGCGGCGGCGGGCCGCGGGGGAGGGTCGGTGGGGGTTCCCTCGCAGGAAGGCCGGACCATGCCCATCGCCACCGTCAACCCCACCACCGGCACCACGCTGCTGACCTTCGACGAGCTCGACGCCGACGGCATCGAGCTCGCCCTGGCCGAGGCCGCACGGACCGCCGCCTCCTACCGCCGCACCACCTTCGCCGAACGCTCCGCGCTGCTCGTCCGCGCCGCCGACCTCTTGGAGGAAGAGGCGGAGGACATCGCCCGCACCATGACCATCGAGATGGGCAAGCCCCTCGCCGCGGCCCGCGCCGAGGCCCTCAAGTGCGTGAAGGCGATGCGCTGGTACGCCGACCGCGCCGAGTCCCTCCTCGCCGACGAGCGGCCCGCCGACGGTGACGTGGCCGACGCGGGAGCCGCGGCCGTCCGGGTGAGCTACCGGCCGATCGGCGTCGTACTCGCCGTGATGCCCTGGAACTTCCCGCTCTGGCAGGTCGTGCGCTTCGCCGCGCCCGCCCTGATGGCCGGCAACGTCGGTCTGCTCAAACACTCCTCCAACGTCCCCCAGACGGCCCTGTACCTCGGGGACCTCTTCGAACGGGCGGGCTTCCCGCGCGGCTGTTTCCAGACCCTGCTCATCGGCTCGGCCGCGGTCGAGGCGGTCCTGCGCGACCCTCGGGTGGCCGCCGCCACGCTGACCGGCAGCGAACCGGCCGGCCGCGCGGTCGCCTCCGTCGCCGGGGACGAGGTGAAGAAGACCGTCCTGGAACTCGGCGGCAGCGACCCGTACATCGTGATGCCCTCGGCCGACGTCGCCCGCGCGGCCCGCACCGCCGTGACCGCGCGGGTGCAGAACAACGGCCAGTCCTGCATCGCCGCCAAGCGGTTCATCGTCCACACCGACGTCTACGACGAGTTCGCCCGGCTCTTCACGGCCGGCATGGCCGCCCTGACCGTCGGCGACCCGATGCTCGCGTCCACCGACGTCGGCCCGCTGGCCACCGAGGCCGGGCGCGCGGACGTGGAGGAGCTCGTCGATGACGCGGTCCGGCAGGGGGCCACGGTGCTGTGCGGCGGCGGACGCCCGCCCGGTCTGCCGGACGGCTGGTTCTACGAGCCCACGGTCCTGGCCGACGTCACCCCGGCCATGCGGATCGACCTGGAGGAGACCTTCGGCCCCGTGGCCACCCTGTACCGGGTGGGCAGCCTGGACGAGGCGGTGGAACGGGCCAACCACACGCCCTTCGGCCTGAGTTCCAACGTCTGGACCAGCGACGAGGCCGAGCTCGAACGCTTCGCCCGCGACCTGGAGGCCGGCGGTGTCTTCGTCAACGGCATGACCGCCTCCCACCCGGCGCTGCCCTTCGGCGGGGTCAAGCGCTCCGGGTACGGGCGGGAGCTGTCCGGGCACGGCATCCGGGAGTTCTGCAACATCACCACCGTGTGGCAGGCAGCGGATCCGCGGTGAGCGGGCGGTCGGTGCCGCCCGGCGGCGCGTCCGCCGGTTCCATCAGGCCGACGACGTGGTCGGTGACCAGGTCGAGGAGGTCGGCCGTGGCCCTGGCGTCCCCGAGCACGAGGGCGTTCAGGGTCATTCCGTCGGTCATGGCGGCCAGGTAGCGCGCCAGCACGGTGACCGGCACGCGCGGTTCGAGCCGCATGTCGCGGCCCAGCTGCCCGAGGAGCTCCGCGTACGTCTCGCAGTACAGCTCGTACTGGCGGCGCGCCAGGTGCTCGAACCCGGGCCGGCGCAGGGCGTACTGGGTGAGCTCGTAGGTCAGCATGTGCTCGCCGGGCCGGTCGCAGACGTGGTCCCAGTACGCCTGGAAGCCGGCCCGGACCGTCTCGCGCAGGGTGGGTCTCGGGCGGATCGCCTCCCGCACCACCGTGATGTAGTGGGCGGTGATCGCCTCGATGACGGATTCGAGGAGGGCCTGCTTGGACGCGAAGCAGTAGTGGAAGACGCTCAGGGACACCCCCGCCTCCGCGGCGATGGAGCGGGTCGTGGTCCGGGCGACGCCGTCGCGGGTCATCGCGCGGATCGCCGCTTCCGTCAGCTGGCGGCGCCGCTCGGCCGAGGGCATCCGGGCCATGGGGGTCCTTTCGGTGCGGGTACGCGTGCGGGTTCGGCTACGGCTGTGGGGCGGGGAACGCGGCGGGGGGGGGGGGGGGGGGGGGGGGGGGGGGGGGGGGGGGGGGGGGGGGGGGGGGCCCCGCGGCCCCCCCCGCCCCCCCCCCCCCCCCCCCCCCCCCCCCCCCCCGCCGGGCGTCAGCCGCCGTAGACGCCCACCTCGTGGAGCGAGTAGCCCCATTGGGTGCCGCGCTGCACGCCGTGGACGCGCACGTAGCGGGCCGGGGTGGCGGCGAACCGGGCGGTGTCCACCCCGCCGTCGCCGGTCGTGGTGGACCAGGCGGTCTGCCAGTTGGCGCCGTCGACCGAGGTTTCGATGCGGTACGACTTCCCGTACGCGGCCTCCCAGTCGAGGGTGACGCGCCGGATCGTGTGCGCGGATCCGAGGTCGAACTGCACCCACTGGTCGTCGTTCCACTCGCTGGCCCAGCGTGTGCCGGTGTCCCCGTCGACGGCCTTGCCCGGCGAGTAGTCGACGAAGGGGTTCCACCACTCGGTGGAGCTGGCCGAGGCGGGGGTCTGGGAGGCGAGGTTGACCTCGGCCCGGTGGCTCTCCGTGGCCCCCCATGTGTGCAGGTAGGACTCGGCGCCCCGCATCAGGTCGTCGACCACGCTCTGGCCGCCGACCTGCTTGATGTCCTCGATCCAGTCGGGGACCATGCCGTACTGCGCGGCCCCGTCCGTGTTGATGTCCCAGGTCCGCGAGCCGGCGGTCTGCCGGTCGACGACCGAGCCGCCGTCGGCGGTGCGGAAGGGGTAGCGGACCGGGTTGGGGGTGTTCGCGCCGCGGGGACCCGGCCAGCCGCCGACCCCGTTCATGTCGGTGCCGTACCCGTAGCCCACGTTGTACTTGTCGCGCAGGGCCTTGGTCCGGGCCGCCTCGGCGGTGAAGCCCTCGGATCCGTTCATGTACTGGGCGGCGAACCCGCCGAGCTTGTACAGCCGCTCGGTCCAGCCCAGGTCCATCCAGCTGTGCGAGGAGATCACACCGGGGTAGGACTCGGACTCCATGATGTCGAAGGCCTGGCCCGCGGCCTTGACGCCCATGTGGTCGATCTCCAGCATCATGTTGCGTTTCATCATGCCGCGCACCGCGTAGGCGCCGAGGTCGGTCAGTCCGCGCGCGTTGCACTGCGCGCCGTCGGCGTAGGAGGGCACCGTCACGCCGGCCGGGAGCTCCTTCTGGGCTTGTGGAGCCGGTGCGAGGCCGATGGGGTTGTCGTGCTGGGGGCCGGCGCACTGCTCGGTCTTCCAGAAGGTGCCGGTGGACAGGAACTGCCCCACGTTGATCGCGGTGCCGAGCGCGCCCTCGTCGAAGCGGACGCCGCACAGGGCGTTGTCGAACTTGTGGCACAGGAACATGCTGCGCACGCCGAGCCCGTACAGCTCGTCCAGCCCGCGGTCGATGTCCGCCTTGCTGCACTGGGCGACGTCCAGGATCTGCTTGCAGCCGAAGGGCTCGGAGGTCTCCACCCCGAGGACGACGGCCAGCTTGCCCTGCTTGATCACCTCACGGGCCTGGGCGGAGTCGGTGACGATCCGGAACCAGCCCTTTCCGGGGCCGCCGTACATCTTGTCGATGTAGGCCTGCATGTCGTACGTCTTCTGGGCCTCCAGACGGATGGCGGTCATCTCGTCGCAGCCGCGGTCCTTGAAGAAGTAGACCGAGCAGATCACGCCGTTGGTGACGAGGTCGTTGACGAGGACGCGCTCGCCGCCGCGCCAGGCGCGTTCGATCCAGGCGTAGTAGTTCTGCTGGTGGGTGAGCGAGTCGTGGGCGGGCCAGTCCTTGAAGGTGGGCCAGCCGACGGGGTCGTGCTTGCCGTCCCCGCCCTTGGTGACCATGTCGAACACGGCGAGGGAGCCGTCGGGGTAGTGCTCGGGGCAGTCCTTGAGCGCGTCGGCGACCCCGAGTTCGGAGAAGGCCTTGCCACAGATCAGGCGGCCACCGAAGCCCTCGTTGGCCATGATGTGGTCGTGGGCGTCGACGAAGCCGCGGACCCGTCCCTGGTCGTCGGTGCCCTTGAAGGGCTCGCCGGTGACGTTGATGTCGGCGTCGGGCTGCGGGCGTGCGGTCGGGGTCCACCAGCCGGCGTCGGCCGAGGAGCTGGGCACGGGCCCCAGCACCATGGCCAGTACGGCGGCGAGGAGCAGCGACAGGAGTGCGAGGGGGCGGCGCCTGCGGCGTGGCCGCGGCGGGCGTGGGGAGCGAGGGTGAGGGGTCAAGGTCATCACTCGTGTCTTCGGTCGGCGTGGGGCGCGGTCGAATCCGGGCATGAATTGTCATGCCCCGCACAAACGGTGCGTCGAGAATCGCGAGTGGCGCGAACGGAGTCAAGAGTCCGGGACGGATGACCTGATGACGCTCCGGCCACCCTCCAGGCCGGTGCGGACGGGGCCGCCGGCACCGGCACGGCGCGGAGCTCCGGGATTCTGTCTGCGTCCCAACATTCGAAACGATCTGTCTCGAATGTCGACACGAACGTAGGGTGGCAGCATGAACGCCCGTCGAGTACCGCGCAGTTGGAGGATGCTCGCCCTGGGGACCGGTGGTCAGACCGCCGGTACCGTCGCGCTCTACGGTCTGCCCTACCTGCTCCCCGCCCTCCGGCGCCGCCGCCGTCCGGGGGGCGGTCCCGCTGGGCGCGCTGCTGGTCCTGGCGGGCGCCGCCGGATGCTCCGTCAACTCCGCCTCCGGCCGCCTGGTCATCGGCTGGTTCCCGCCCGCCCGGCGCGGTATCGCGATGGGGGTGCGGCAGGCCTCGCAGCCGCTCGGCACCGCACTGGCCGCCGCGGTCTTCCCACCGCTGGCCCACCTCGCGGGCCTGGCCGGGGCCTTCGGGTTCTGCGCGGCGCTGTGCGGGGCGGCCGGGGTGGCGATCGCCCTGCGCGCCGTCGATCCGCCGCGCCCCGCGGAGCGGGAGGGCACCCCGGACGCCCGCGCCCTACCGGGGCGGCTACCTGTGGCGGATCCACGCGGCGGCCGGACTGCTGTGCGTGCCCCAGTTCGTGGTCACCGGGTTCTCCCTGCTGCTCCTGGCGCAGGCGCGCGGCTGGTCCGTCGGCGCGGCCGCCGGTGTGCCGGCCGTGGCCAATCTGGCCGGGGCCGGAGTGCGGCTGGTCGCCGGCTGGTGGTCCGACCGGGCCGGCAGCCGGATCGCTCCGATGCGGGCACTGGCCGCGGCCACCGTCGTCGACCTCGGCCTGCTCGCGGTGGGGACCGCCCGGGACCGGCCCTCCGCGCCGGTGGCGCTGCTCCCGGCGGCCGACCGCGGCGCGCGGTGGCCCGGCCCGGAGACCGTCCCGGACCCCGCCCGCGGCGCGGGCACGCGGGCTGGGGCGGCGCCGCCTATCGTCGAGGTATGAGCGAGACGGTCGTGGTGTACGAGTACGCCTCCGGGGACTCCCCGCCCGGGGACTCCGCCTCCGGGGACGAACGGCCCCCGCTGCGGGTGCACGCGGCGCCCGCGGCCCCGGGCCGGACCTCCGTCCGGGGGCCGAGGACCCTGTGCGGCCGGGACACCTTCGCGATGGAGACGGCCCCTTGGCGGCCCGCCGAACACCCGGACGCCCCCTGGTACCCGCCGCGGTACGCCGACCGGGTCTGCCCCGCCTGCGACGACGCGGCCGGCTAGCGCCGACCGCGGCGGACGCGGTAGCGCGCCGGCACGCGGCCACGCAGAGGCACGTCAGTTACCGGGGGCCATGTCGTAGGTGACCCACATGGTCCGCGTGGCCACCTGGTCGTACTTGGCGCGCGCCCGGTGGTTGTCGTCGGCGGTGATCCAGCGCACCACGCTCCACCCGCGCTCCCCGGCCAGCGCGCGCAGCGCCCCGAGCAGCAGGTCGGCGGCGCCGGAGCCCCGGTGCTCCGGGGCCACGAACAGGTCGTCCAGGAAGCAGCCCACCGTCGCGGACAGCGGCCGGGCGAAGGGACGGTAGTGGGCCAGCCCCAGGAGGCGGCCCGAGGCGTCCTCGGCGACCAGCGCGCCGACCTCGTGCCCGGGGTCGTTCACCCACGCCCACACCGTCGCGGCCGCCTCCTCGGTCTGCTCCACGCGGTAGAAGTCGGCGTAGCCGCGGTAGAGGGCGCGCCACTGGTCGAAGTCCCCGGGACGGACGGCGCGGACGGTGATGTCGGACACGGCGGTGCGGCTCCTGTGATCGGGGGCGGGTGCGCGGGCGGAGGGGGCCTCCTCCGCCGAGGCAACCGATCATGCGGGAGCCGCGCGCCGCGCGGGCCTGCCACCGTGTCGAAACGCCGGCCGCGAGCCCGCCGCCGTGGACAGGTCGGCGGGGCCCGCGGGGGTGCGCCGGGGCGCACGGGATCCCTCAGCAGATCCGCGGCAGCTGCTCCCCGACGGGCAGGTCGACCACCCGGGTGCCGCCGAGCCCGGTCCGCGCCACGACCATGCCCGGGTGATCGGCGACGACCTCGCCGATCACCGCCGCGTGCCGGCCCAGCGGATGGGCGCGCAGGGCGTCGAGGACGGCGTCGGCGTGCTCGCGGGGCACGAAGGCGACGAGCTTGCCCTCGTTGGCCACGTAGAGCGGGTCGAGTCCGAGGATCGCGCAGGCGTTCGCGACGGCCTCGGGGACCGGGACGCGGCCCTCGTGGAGGACGACCCCGGTGCCGGAGGCGGCCGCGATCTCGTTCAGGGAGGCCGCCAGGCCGCCCCGCGTGGGGTCGCGCAGGACGTGCAGGTCCGGGGTGACCGCGAGCATGCTCTGCACGAGACCACCCAGGGCCGCGCAGTCGCTCTCGATGTCGACGCCGAACTCCAGGCCCTCCCGGACGCTCATGATCGCGACGCCGTGCAGGCCGATCTCGCCGCTGACGATCACCACGTCGCCCGGGACCACCCGCTGCGGGTGCAGGTCGACCCCCTGCGGGATCAGCCCGATCCCCGCCGTGTTGACGTAGATCCCGTCCCCGTGGCCCGCCTCGACGACCTTGGTGTCCCCGGTCGCGATCTCCACGCCCGCGGTCCGCGCGGCGGCGCCCATGGCCTCGGCCACGCGCGCCACCGCGGACATCTCGACGCCCTCCTCCAGGATGAACCCGCAGGACAGGTAGGCCGCGCGGGCGCCGCTCATGGCCAGGTCGTTGACCGTGCCGTTGACAGCCAGGTCCCCGATGCTCCCGCCGGGGAAGAACAGCGGGCGCACGACGTAGGAGTCGGTGGAGAAGGCGAGGCGTACGCCGCCCAGCGAGACGGCCGCCGAGTCCCCGAGCCGGGCCAGCGCCTCGCCGCCGAAGGCGGGGACGAACAGGTGCTGGACCAGTTCGGCGGAGAGCGCGCCGCCCCCGCCGTGGCCCATCACCACCCGGGGGTGGTCGCGCAGCGGGGCGGGGCAGGTCCAGCCGGTGACGTCGAGGACGGTCTCGGACGGTGCGGTCTCAGGCAACGGGGCTCGCCTCCAGCGTGGTCTTCGAAGCGGCGGCCGGCACGGCCCGCGGTGCGGGGTCCGGCCGCACGTCCGGGGCCGGATCGGGCACGGGATCCGGTGAGGGGACGGGCGCGTCGCCGGGCGTGGTGGCCGGTACGGCGCCGGAGGCCGCCCGCGGTCCGGCGGCGGGCAGGTCGAGGCGGCGGTAGAGGTAGTACGCCGCGCAGGCGCCCTCGCTGGACACCATGGTGGCGCCCAGCGGGTTGCGCGGGGTGCACGGACCGCCGAAGGCCTCGCACTCGTGCGGCTTCAGCAGCCCCTGGAGCACCTCCCCGCTCCGGCACTCGGCCGGCTCCCGGGTGGTGATGCCGGTGACCGAGAAACGGTGCTCGGCGTCGAACTCCCGGTAGCGCGGTGACAGCTGCCAGCCGCTGCGCGGGATGACCCCGATGCCTCGCCAGGCCCGGTCGGTGACCTCGAAGACGTCCTCCAGCATGGCGAGGGCGGCCGGGTTGCCCTCCGGGCGCACGGCGCGCGCGTAGGCGTTGTCGACGGTGTGCTCGCCGCGCTCCAGCTGCATCACGGTCCTGCGCACGCCTTCGAGGATGTCCAGCGGCTCGAAGCCCGTGACGACGATCGGCACCCGGTGGCGCGCCGCCAGCTCCGGGTACTCGCCCGTCCCCATCACGCTGCACACGTGCCCGGCGGCCAGGAAGCCCTGGACCCGGCAGCTCGGGGACCGCATGATCGCCTCGATCGCCGGGGGCACCCGTACGTGGGAGACCAGCAGGCTGAAGTTGCGGATGCCGAGCCTGCGCGCCTGGTACACGGTCATGGCGTTGGGCGGGGCGGTGGTCTCGAAGCCGATGCCGAAGAAGACCACCTCCCGCCCGGGGTCCTCCCGCGCGATCCGCAGGGCGTCCAGCGGCGAGTAGACGACCCGTACGTCGCCGCCCTCGCCGCGCACCCGGAACAGGTCGCGGCCGGTGCCGGGGACGCGGAGCATGTCCCCGAAGGAGCAGAAGATCACCCCGGGGCGGGAGGCGATCTCCAGCGCCTTGTCGATGACCTCCAGCGGCGTGACGCACACCGGACAGCCGGGCCCGTGGATCAACTCGACCTGATCGGGCAGGAGCTGGTCGATGCCGTGCCGGATGATGGTGTGGGTCTGGCCGCCGCAGACCTCCATCAGCGCCCAGGGCCGGGTCACCGTGGAGCGGATCTCGTCGAGGAGCCGGCGGGCCAGTGCCGGGTCCTGGAACTCGTCGATGTACTTCACCGCGGTGCCTCCTCCTGCCGGACGTCGCTCCCGTGGGCCGTGGCGGGCCGTGCGGCGGGCGCCGCCGGATCGTCGGCGAAGGGCCAGTCGCCGCCGCCCGCCTGGGCCGCCTGCTCCCAGGGGTCGCCGAACTCCTCCTGGAGCATTCCGAGTTGCGCGAAGAGTTCGAGGGTCTGGAGGGCGGACTCCTCGTCCAGCCGCTGGAGGGCGAACCCCACGTGGACGATGGCGTACTCGCCGACCCGCAGGTCCGGCAGGTACTCCAGGCACACCTCCTTCTGCACGCCGCCGAAGTCGACGGTCGCCATGCGCGTGCCGTCCCTCTCCCCGATCTCAAGCACTCTGCCGGGTACCGCCAGGCACATGGGCTTCTCCTCGTTGTGGGTGTTCCGTGACGTGTCCGGCCGCCGCCACCATGAGCTGGCCCAGTGCCAGCCCGCCGTCGCCCGGCGGGACCGTGCGGTGCCTCAGGACGGTGAACCCCCGTTCGCGCAGCAGGCGGGCGCAGGCGGAGGAGAGCAGGGTGTTGGCGAAGACCCCGCCGGTGAGGGCCACCGTGTCCGGGCCGTGCCGGTCGCGGGCGAGTCCGCAGAGCGTGCCGACGAGGTCCGCGACGCCGGCGTGGAAGCGGGCGGCGATCACCGGCCGGCCGGCCCCCGCCCGTACGTCGGCCGCCACCGCCGCCAGTACGGGCGCCGGATCGGCGATGACCGGGCCGGCCGCACCGGCCCCGGGCACCCGCACGGCGAAGGCGTAGCCGGGACCGGCGGCGGGCGCCCCGCACGCGGCGCCCTCCAGCTCGATGGCGGCCTGCGCCTCGTACCCGGCGTGCTGGCAGACGCCCGCCAGGGAGGACACGGCGTCGAAGAGCCGGCCCATGCTGGAGGTGGGGACGCAGTTCAGGCCACGCTCCAACTGGGTCTCCAGGACCCGCAGTTCGGTGGGCGGGCAGGCCGCGGTGCAGGGCAGGTCCGGAGCCCGGTCCAGGCCGGCGGCCCACAGGTGGGCCAGGGCCATCCGGTAGGGCCGCCGCACGGCCGCGTCGCCGCCGGGCAGCGGTACGTAGGCCAGGTGCGCGAAGCGGGTGTACCCGGCGTAGTCGGCCAGGAGGACCTCCCCGCCCCAGACGGCGCCGTCGTCCCCGTATCCGGTGCCGTCGAAGGCGACGCCGATCACCCGCCGGGAGCCGTCGAGGCCGTGTTCGGCGAGCGCGGAGGCGACGTGCGCGTGGTGGTGCTGTACGGGGACCAGCGGGCGGTCGCCGGCCTGCTCGCGGGCCCAGCGGCCGGAGCGGTAACCGGGATGCCCGTCGGCGGCGAGGAGCGCGGGGGTGACCCCGGTGAGGGATTCCAGCTGCCGCTCCGCCCGCTCGAAGGCGTACCGGGTGGCCAGGTCGTCCATGTCGCCGGTGTGCGCCGAAAGCCAGGCCCGACGTCCTTCGCCGAGGCAGAAGGCGTTCTTGAGGTCGCCGCCCACGGCGAGGGTGGCGGGGACCGGCAGCGGCAGGGTCAGCGGCAGCGGCGCGTACCCGCGCGAGCGGCGCAGGACCAGGGGTTCGCCGTCGCAGACCCGCACGACGGAGTCGTCGCAGGGCACGTGGATCGGCCGGTCGTGGGTCAGCCAGGCATCGGCGAGGCCGGAGAGGCGCTCCAGTGCCTCGGCGTCGTCGGTGACGATGGGCTCGCCCGAGAGGTTCCCGCTGGTCATCACCAGCAGGCGCGGGCCCCGCGGGTCCCCGTCCAGGCCGAGCAGCAGGTGGTGGAGGGGGGTGTACGGGAGCATCACGCCCAGGTCGGGGCTGCCGGGGGCGACCCCCGGCAGCGGGGCGCCGTCGGGGCGGCGGCGCAGCAGCACGATGGGCCGCACCCCGCCGGTGAGCAGCTCCCGCTCCTCGGGGCCGAGGTGGGCGAGGGCCTCGACGTCGGCGAGGTCCCGGGCCATCAGCGCGAAGGGCTTGTCCCCGCGGTCCTTGCGGCGGCGCAGCTCGGCGACGGCACCGGGCAGGGTGGCGTCGCAGGCCAGGTGGTACCCGCCGAGCCCCTTCACGGCCAGGACCGCTCCCGCGGCCAGCAGCGCGCGGGCGCCCGCGACGGGATCGGGGGTCTCCCCGCCCGGCGGCCGCCCGGTCAGCAGCCGCAGCCGGGGCCCGCAGGCCGGGCAGGCGACGGGCTGCGCGTGGAAGCGGCGGTCGGCCGGGTCGGCGTACTCGCGGGCGCAGTCGGCGCACATCGGGAAGCGGTCCATCGTGGTGTGGGCCCGGTCGTAGGGAAGCCCGGTGACGATGGTGAAGCGGGGCCCGCAGTGCGTGCACGTGATGAACGGGTGGCGGTGGCGGCGGTCGGCCGGGTCCGCGAGCTCGGCGAGACAGTCCGCGCAGGTGGCGACGTCGGGGGAGACCAGCGTCCGGGCGGGGCCGCCGGACCGGGAGGCGATGATGGTGAAGCCGGCGCCGCCGGCGAGGGGGACCGGGCGGTGGTCGACGGCGTCCACCACGGCCAGCGGCGGGGCGTCCGCCGCGAGCCGCTCGCAGAACTCCGACACGGCGGCGGCGGAGCCCTCCACCTCGGCGACCACGCCCTCCGGGGTGTTGGTGACGTGCCCGGCGAGGCCGAGGCCGGTGGCGCGGGTGTAGACGTAGGGCCGGAAGCCGACCCCCTGCACCACGCCCCGTACGGTGACCCGTCGGCGTTCCAGGTGCTCCATCAGCGGGTCTGGGCCACGGCGGGGCCGGGCTGACCGTGTCCGTGTCCGTGCTCGTGATTCTGGCCGCGGTGACCGTGATCGTGATCGTCGTGGTCGTGGTCGTGGTCGTGGGTGTGACCCGGCCCGTGCTCGTGTCCGTGGCCGTGGTGGCCGGCCTCGTGCCGCTGTCGGGCCATCACGGGAGCGTGCGCCCGCGCCCCCGCCCCGACCGCCAGGGCCCGGTCCAGCAGGAGGCCCGTCCCCTCGTCCGCGCGGACCGAGGTGAGCACCACCTCCACCCCCGGGTTGACCCGCTGGACGTTGGCGCGGAACGCCGCCTCGTCGAACTCGACGGCCACCGCGATGTCGGTCTTGGTGACCACGACCAGCTGGGCCAGCCCGAAGGCGGTCGGGTACTTCAGCGGCTTGTCCTCGCCCTCGGTCACCGAGGCGAGGACCACGCGCAGCGACTCCCCGAGGTCGTACGAGGCCGGGCAGACCAGGTTCCCCACGTTCTCCACGAACAGCAGCCGCGTTTCCTCGGGCAGCCACCCGTCCAGGTGGCGGCCCAGCATCGAGGCCTCCAGGTGGCAGAGCCCGTCCGTGAGCACCTGCTTGACGGGTACGCCCGAACGGGCCAGGCGCACCGCGTCGTTCTCGGTGGCGAGATCGGCCGTCAGGGCCGCCACGGGCACGCCCCGCTCCCGGGCCAGGAACAGCTCCCGCTCCAGCAGCGCCGTCTTCCCGCTGCCGGGGCTGGACAGCAGGTTGACGACCGCCGTTCCCCGTGAGGCGAGTTCGGTGCGCAGGGCGCGCGCCGCCCCGTCGTTCTTGGCGAGCACCGCCTGCTGCAGATCGACCACTCGGCACATGGTTCAGGCCTCCTCGGGGATCGGTTCACGGCAGGAGGCCGCGCCCGGGGCGTCCTCCCAGGTCACGTTGAGGATGCGCAGTTCGCGCCCCGTGAGCAGTTCCACCTCGGTGGCCCGTCCGCAGACGGGGCAGCACAGGTCGGGCGGCATGCCCACCGCCCACGCTCCGGCACAGTCCGCGCAGCGGGCGCTGGCCGTCACGGACCGCGTGACGAGTTCGGCGCCTTCGAGGACCGTTCCGGCACAGGCCAGTTCGAAACAGAAGGCCAGGGAGTCCGGCACCACACCGGCCAGCTCCCCGACCTGGAGCTCCACGCGGCGCACGGCGCTCGCCGCGCCCGCCCGGGCCGCCTCTTCCACCTGGCCCACGACGGCCATGGCGATCGACATCTCGTGCATCGGACTCCGTCCTGCCGGGGCTCATTACACCGGCAGGACGCGGGAGGCACGGGCGGGCACGCCGGTGCGCCACACGCCCCGTACGCCATTCGGGCGCCGGGGCGGAGCGGGACTCACATGCAGCGCATGCGCAGATAACGCTTGAGGTCGGGGAGGACCTGCGCGAGGACGGCGACCAGGGCCACGGCGGCGGCTGTGCCGATGACGGCCTTCTTCATGGGGTTCTCCTCAGTTCACGGCGGTTCGGGTGGGCGGTGGCGACGGCGTCGGCCGCGGCCCCCTGCGGTTCCTCCTCCCGGAGCAGGTCCAGGATCATCCCTACGGCCTCCGGCACCGCGGCGGCCACCGGGTCGCTCAGCCCGATGCCCTCCTCGACGCGGGCGGGTTCGCAGCCGACGACGAGGGTCCGCCGGGGCGGAGTTGCTCCGGTGCCCGCGCACAGCGTGCCCAGCAGGGCCAGGACGGTGTCGGGGGACATGTGGTGGCCGTCGAGGACGGCGCCGCCGGGGGAGCCGGGTCCCGGGGACAGGGGGCCCGCCTCCCCGGCGGACGCGTCGATCAGGTACAGCGTGCCGGGGGCGCCGCCGCGCGCGGTGGCGTCGACCAGGACGAGCGTGTCGTAGCCGTCCAGGAGCTGGTAGGCCAGGTGGACCCCGCGCACCCCGAAGTCCACCACCTCCACGTGCGCCGGCAGCGGGTGCGCCGCCAGGGCGCGCACCGCCTCGACGCCGAAGCCGTCGTCGGCGAGGAAGACGTTGCCGATGCCGGCGATCAGGACCGCGCCGCTCACGCGTCCTCCAGCGGGGTGACCTCGTCGGGCTGGAAGTACAGGAACCGGCCCTGCTCCCGGCGGATGTCGGCGCCCGGGTCCCCCTCCACCGTGACGGCGAGGTGCACCCCGCCGTCCACGTCGTGCAGGACGGCCTCGACCAGGGCGCAGCGGCCCTGGAGGAACAGGTCCTGGGCGTCCGTGCGCCGCAGGCCCGGCCGCAGCAGCACCCGGCTGCCGGGTCCCACGACGACCCCGTCGACCCGGATCCGGTCGGGCGCGGGAGCCGCTCCTGCCGGGTCCCACCAGGGAGCCTCCGGCCGGAACACGGCCTCCCCGTCCGGGATCTCCGTCAGGGTGGACGGCCCGTCGAAGGCATCCGGGCCGGTGACCTCCCGCAGCCCGCGCACCGCGCCGTGCAGCCGTTCCAGGACCTCGGGCGGCATCGAATCGGCGAGCTCGATCACGGCGGCCGCGCGGGCGTCCGTCCCGCGCGCCTCGCGCTTCTCCTCCTCGGTGAGCGTCGCGGTGCGCAGCGCGAGGATCTCGTCGATCTCCAGGGCGTCGTACATCGCCCCGGCGCTCTCCGGTGCGATCGCGGGATGGTCCTCCAGGATGATCGGGGAGGACAGGACCACGTCGGAGCGGCCGTCGCCGCCCGCCAGCACCGGCCAGGTGTGCCGGTTGTCGCACGCGGCCACGGCCTCCCGGGCCCACTCGGGCGGGTCGGTCATCGACAGGAAGGATCCGGCGTCCAGCCCCAGCAGGAGGTGGGTGGCGACGAGCGAGCGCGGCAGGGCCGCCTCGCGGGTGGCCCCGTCCCCGTCGGCGGGGGTCCAGGCACTGGTGTTCTCCACGACCGCGGTGAGCTTCAGCACCCGGTAGGGGCCGTCGAGTTCGGCCGCCGAGAGCCGTACCCGGCCCTCGGCCTCCTCGGTGCGCCGCAGCAGGCGGCCGATGGCGCGCCCCGAGCCGTCCAGCACCGGTTCGCTCTCTTCGAGGGCCGGCCGGGTGAAGGGGAGCACGACCCCCTCACCGGCCAGCGCGGCCACGGGGACGGCCAGTACGACCCGTTCCTCGGCGCCCTCGTCCCAGGGGACCAGGATCCGGTCGGGCAGGTGCAGTTCGCCGACGTCGGCGTAGGTGCCGTCGAGGTGGAGCCGCTGGACGGTGCGGCGCCGGCCGTGCAGGAAGCGCAGCTCCAAGTGGAGCGTCGCCTCGCCGCGGGGCTCCATCAGGACCTCGGTCCGCTGGAAGGCGTGCTCGCCGTGCGCGGGGGCCCAGGCGGGCGGCACCAGGACCCCGAACTGCCAGCGCAGCCGGTTCTTGGCCGCCGAGGCCCGGTACGGGTAGAGCACGTACCCCTCGAAGAGGACGGCGTCCGCCACGTGCCGGGCGGTGTCGAAGCGGGTGTCCCGCTCGGTGGTGGTGGTCACGGAGCGGTCCTCTCGGTGACGCGCGGCAGTACGGCCCCCAGCCGCAGCGGCGGGGGCGGGGCGGTGGCCGGGACGGCCCCGGCGGCCGAGTCGAGCAGCGAGCGCACCGTCGCCTCCCAGGAGGCGAGCGCGTGCCGGGAGCGGTAGGCGAGCAGCTCCGCCATCGTGTCGCGGGGCAGCCGCAGCCACCCGCAGCCCGGGAAGTGCTGCTCGACCATCTCCCGCCACACCGCGGCCGGCATCCGGTACGAGGCCTCCCGGTCCCAGGGCACCGGCTCGACCCGGAAGCCGCCCCCGCCGGTGAAGGCCGTGCCGGAGAAGAGCATCAGCAGCGGCGCCTCGCCGTCCTCCAGGGCGCCGAAGTAGCGGGTGGCCGCGATGTCCATGTCGTAGGTGCAGGGGACGACCAGATCGGTCTCGGTCTCCCCGGTGAAGCTCGGCACCATCACCGACACCTGGGCGAACTGCACCGGCTGGAGGGTGTTGCCCCAGCGGGAGCGTTCGCCGAAGAGGTCGGCGAGCCCCTCGGCCTCGGCGTCCGAGTAGCCGCGCCGGGCCGGCTCGATCCGCAACTGGACCCGCAGGGCCAGCGCGTGCACCCGCACCCCCGCCCCCGCGCCGACGCGCAGCCGGAAGACGAGGGTGGGGCCCGCGGCGTACGGGTCGGCGCGCACCCCGGTGCAGGTGAAGGTGAACTCCGTGGCGGCCGTCATGACACCGGCCCCGGAGCGAGCACCCTGGCGCGCCGTTCGACCTCGGCGAAGAACGCGTCCAGCGCGGCCCGGGCCTCGGCGCCGCCGTCGAAGCCCTGCCACAACAGCCGCATCCGCCCCACCAGCTCGTAGCAGATGTCGATCGGCACCAGATGACAGCTGGTGCGGCCCTCCGTGCGGCGCAGCAGCAGTGCCTCCACGTCGGGTTCGAGGAGCGCGGACAGCCGGCCGGAGCCCAGCACGCTCTGCCAGGTCTGCGGGTCGAGCTCGCTCTCGGTGGCCCCCGCCGGGCTCGGGTAGAGGGCGACCAGCCGGTCGAGCGCGGCGTTGCGGAAGAAGAACGCCACGCCGACCGGGATCTGGAGGCGCTCCCAGGCCCCGTCGTCGAGCCGGTGCCCGGGATCGGCCAGGTACCGGACGGGGACGGCGCGGAACCGGCCCGTCACGATCCCCGGCCGGTCGAACAGCAGCGCGCAGCCGGTGCAGGCGCACACCAGCGACCGCTTCTCGGTCTCCACGAGGTGGCGGTGGCCGTCCCCGGCCACCGCGGTCCCGCACAGCTCGCAGCTCTCGGGGCGGGGCGGACGGGGGCCCGTGAACCGGCGCAGGCCGCGCGGGCCGCCCGCCAGGAGGCCGGGCCCCGTCACGGCACCCGCACCGGGGCGTGCGGCCGGACGGAGATCTGCAGCAGGGGCTGCTGCGGGGCCGGGGCGGCCTCCGTCTCCACCGCCGTCACCTCGGGTGCGAAGCAGGCCAGTGCCTCCTCCAGGCCCCGGGCGGCGTCCTCCGCGGAACCGCTCCCGCACCCGCAGCCGGATGCCGCCGCCCGGGGGCGTACCCGCAGCACCCCGGTGGCCCCGTCGAAGGCGACCCGCTCCACCGTGTCCCCGGCGGCGCCGAGGGCCCGCCCGATCCGCGTGCCGACGTCCTCGGGGTGCAGGTCGTGCAGCGAGAGCAGGCTCGCCACGAGCTCGTCGTCCAGCACCGGGGCGAGCGCCTGCCCGCCGAGCCGCTCCACGATCCGGGCGAGCCCGGCCCCGTAGAAGTCCATGAGGACGCGCACCAGTTCCTCGGCGGCCGCGCACGCCCGCCGGTCCCCGCCGGAGGCCAGGCCTTCCAGGACCTCCTCCACCCGTGCGCCCGCCTGCCGGGCGTCCAGGGCGGCGCTCATCCGCCCAGTCCGCTCAGGCCGGTGGGCACGTGCATCGTCTTGACCGTCTTGCCGCCGCCCACGTACATGTGGACGCCGCAGGGCAGGCAGGGGTCGAAGCTGCGCACCGCGCGCATGATGTCGATGCCCTTGAAGTTCTCCGGGGAGTTCTCCTCGAAGATCGGGGTGTTCTGCACCGCGTCCTCGTACGGTCCCGGGGTGCCGAAGGTGTCGCGGGTGCTGGCGTTCCACGGGGTCGGCGGGTACGGGTGGTAGTTGGCGATCTTGCCGTCGCGGATCACCATGTGGTGCGAGAGCACCCCGCGCACGGCCTCGGTGAAGCCGACGCCCAGGCCCTCGTCCGGGACCTCGAACTTCTCCCAGGTCTGGGTCCGTCCGGCGCGGACCTCCGCCAGCCCCTTCTCGGCGCAGTGCAGCGCGATCGCGGCGGCGTACGCCTGGAAGTACGTGCGGGCGCGGTTGCGCTCCAGCGCGTTGGACCACTTCGGGATCTTCCACTCGAAGCGGGTCTCGGGCTTGGTCATGGTGCGCGGCAGGGTGATCACCACGCTGTGACCGGTGGCCTGCACGTAGTCGGTCTGCACCAGCCCCGACAGCGCCGTGGACCACAGGCGGGCGAGGGGGCCGCCGCCGGTGTCCAGCGCGAGGTGGTCCTTGCCGTCGAACCAGCGCGGCGACATCACCCAGCTGTACTTGTCGTCGAAGTTCCGCTTCTGCGGGGCCGGGATGGTGTGCTGGTTCCACGGGTGCCGCGGGTCGACCGGGTTGCCGAGCGGGTCGTGCGTGACGAACTGCTCCCGGCCCTCCCAGTCGTCGTAGTACGAGCTGCCCAGCAGGATGCGGATGCCGAGGTTGATCTCGGTGAGGTCGTTGGTGACCAGCTTGCCGTCCACCACCACGCCCGGGGTGACGAACATCTTCCGTCCCCAGTCGGTCATGTTGGCGTACGTGAAGTCGCAGTGCTCGGGGTCGTTGAGCGCGCCCCAGCAGCCGAGCAGCACGCGCCGGCGGCCGACCTCCTCGTACCCGGGCAGGGCCTCGTAGAAGAAGTCGAAGAGGTCGTCGTGGAGCGGCACGACCCGCTTCATGAACTCGCAGTACCGCATCAGGCGGCTCATGTAGTCCGTGAAGAGCTGCACGGAGGCGATGGTGCCGACGCCGCCCGGGTAGAGGGTGGAGGGGTGCACGTGGCGCCCCTCCATCAGACAGAACATCTCGCGGGTGTACCGGCTGACCTGGAGGGCCTCGCGGTAGAACTCGCCCTCGATGGGGTTGAGGGAGCGCATGATGTCGGCGATGGTCTTGAAGCCGTGCTCGCCGGCGTGCGGGGCGGGGGTGCGCTCGGCCTTCTCCAGGACGCCCGGGTTGGTCTCGCGGACCATCTTCTCGCAGTAGTCGACCCCGACCAGGTTCTCCTGGAAGATGTTGTGGTCGAACATGTACTCCGCCGACTCGCCGAGGTTGATGATCCACTCGGCGAGGTTCGGCGGCTTCACCCCGTAGGCCATGTTCTGCGCGTACACGGAACACGTGGCGTGGTTGTCACCGCAGATCCCGCAGATCCGGCTGGTGATGAAGTGCGCGTCGCGGGGGTCCTTGCCGCGCATGAAGACGCTGTAGCCGCGGAAGACCGACGAGGTGCTGTAGCACTCCGCGACCCGCTTCTGCTTGAAGTCGATCTTCGTGTGGATGCCGAGGCTGCCCACGATCCGGGTGATCGGATCCCAGGCCATCTCGACCAGGCCGCTGCCGTCTCCGGCCGCCTTCGTCTTCGGTGTCATCGTTTCTGCCGTGACCCTTCTTCGGTGCGGGGGTTGGTGCGCTGGGTGCGGGGGGAGACGGCGGAGCTCACCAGGGCGGGCGGTAGCCCGTGGTCAGCGTCCGGCCGCTCTGGCGCCACTTCGGCTCCTGGTCGACGGTGTGTTCCGTGATCGCGCGGAGCCGGCGGACCACCGCTCCGTACACGCCGCTGGCCTTGCTGGAGACCTTGGCGCCGGGCGGTTCGTCCATGAACGGCATGAACTTGTCGGGGAAGCCGGGCATCGTGCAGGCGATGCAGATGCCGCCGACGTTGGGACAGCCGCCGATGCCGTTCATCCAGCCGCGCTTGGGCACGTTGCACTTGACGACGGGACCCCAGCAGCCCAGCTTGACCAGGCACTGGGGGGAGTCGTAGGTCTGCGCGAACTGGCCCTGCTCGTAGTAGCCGGCGCGGTCGCAGCCCTCGTGGACGGTGGCGCCGAACAGCCAGGTCGGGCGCAGCTTGTCGTCCAGCGGGATCATCGGGGCCGAGCCCGCCGCCTGGTACAGCAGGTAGGTGAGGGTCTCGGAGAAGTTGTCGGGCTGGATCGGACAGCCCGGCACGCACACGATCGGGATCCCGGCCTTCGAGGTCCAGTTCCAGCCGAGGTAGTCCGGCACGCCCATCGCGCCCGTCGGGTTGCCCTCCATGGCGTGGATGCCGCCGTACGTGGCGCACGTGCCGATGGCCACGACCGCGAGGGCCTTGGGGGCCAGCCGGTCGATCCACTCGCTGGTGGTGATGGGCTGGCCGGTCTCCGGGTCGTCGCCGAACCCGCACCAGTAGCCCTCGGGCTTGATCTTCTCGTTGGGGATCGAGCCCTCGACCACCAGCACGAACGGGTCGATCTCGCCCCGTTCGCCCTTGAAGAACCACTCGATGAACGTGTCCGCGCCCCCGACGGGGCCGCATTCGAAGTCGATCAGGGGCCAGTGCACGGCGATCTTGGGGAGTCCCGGCAGGACCCCCATGACGATCTCCTCGATGCTGGGCTGCATCGCTGCCGTGAGGGACACGGAATCGCCGTCGCAGCTCAGCCCCGCGTTGATCCAGAGAATGTGGATCGGGGGGTCCTCTGCCGGGGCGGCGGTCGGTGCTGCATCCATGCGGATGCCTCCTTGGGGAAGGGCGGGGAGGAGTTCCGGGCGGGGTGCGCGGTGGGCCGGACTGCCCCGGCCACACCTTTCTTGCTAACAGCCCTCGGCCCCCGGTGCTCCGTGATGTACGGCCAGTGGAGTGACGGCGGCCGCGGGCCGCCCGTGCACGGGACGGGTCAGGTGCGGCGGGGTGGCGGCCGCCGGCTCCTTGCGCACGAAGGCGCGGCGCAGGGCGTGGTACGGGGCCGCGGGGTCGAAGAAGGTGCGGTGCATCAGCGCCAGCTCCGCCTCCCGGTACGAGGCCAGCGGCCGGACGGCCTCGTCCCGTTCCCGCAGGGCCTTCTTCGCGGCGATCCGGGACTGGGCGGCGGGCAGTGCCGCCAGGTGCGCCGCCAGCCGCGCGGTCTCGCCGGCGAAGGCCTGGGGCGCGCAGGGCACCGTACGGTCGACCAGCCCGAGCCGGAGCGCGCCGGCCGCGCTCAGCGGCAGGGCCTCGGCGGTCAGGCGGTCCGCGGCGGCGGCCCCGACGCGGCGCGGCAGCGTGTACGTCCAGTACTCGGAGCCGGACAGCCCCATCAGGCGGTAGTGCGGGTTCAGCACCACCCCCTCGCGGCACCAGACCTCGTCCGCGGCGAGCGCCAGCATGGCCCCGCCCGCGGCGGCGTTCCCGCCGAGGGCGGCGACGACCAGCCGGTCGGTGGTGGTGAGGACCGCCTCGACCAGGTCGTCCATGGCGTTGATGTTGTCCCAGGACTCCCGGGCCGGGTCGGCGGCCGCCTCGATGACGCCCAGGTGGATGCCGTTGGAGAAGAAGTCGCGGCCACCGCCCAGGACGAGTACCGAGGTGGGGCGGGCGCGGGCGGCCCGGTACGCCTCCAGCAGCCGGCGGCACTGCGCGGTGCCCATCGCCCCGCCGGGGAAGGCGAAGGACAGGAACCCGACCGGCCCCTCCTCCCGGTAGCGGATGTCCGCCCACGTACGGCTGCGGGCGTCCGCGTGCGGGGGCGGGGCCGGGTGTTCGCGCAGCGGCGGCAGCCGGTCGCCGAGCGCGAGGACGGCGGGCAGTTTCACCGGGGCGGGCTCCCCGGGCACTCGGCGGGCCCGCAGCTCCGGGATCCACACGGCGCCGTCGGCCGTGGCCCGGCACACGGCCCCCGCCCGGGTCGCCAGCAGGTCGCCGGGGCGGCCGCGCAGGCGGTGTTCGGGGTGGCCGCCGTGCAGGTACCACTCGCCGCCCAGCAGCTCGTCCAGGACCCCTGGCCGGGAGTCGGCCGCGCGCAGCGTGCGCAGGACCCGGTCGGTGGAGTCGGCCTCCCAGTCGATGCGGCGGGCCTCCTGGCGCAGGTAGGGGCGGGTGCGGACGGTGGCCGGGTCCTGGGGCGCGGGGGTGTGGGTGCCCGACGCGAACCGCTCGACGGCGAGCAGCACTGCCCGCAGGGCCGCGTCGGCGATCTCCCCCCGGTACAGGTCGCTCTTGCCGACCGGCGGGACCGGGCACTCCACGGAGGCCCACACGTCGCCGGCGTCCATCTCCGCCCCGGCCCGGAGCACCGTCACGCCCCAGCGGGTCACCTGCTCCTGCACGGCCCGGTCGAGGGACGAAGGGCCCCGGTCGCCGACGGGCCCCGGGTGGACGATCAGACAGGTGCGGGCCGCCCACACCTCCTCGGGGATCGCCGTCGTCAGCATCGGGGCGAGGACCAGATCGGGATCGTGCCGGCGCACGGCCTCCGCCAGGGGGACGCCGGGCAGGGCGAGTTCCACCGCCACGCGGTGGCCGTGGTCGCGCAGTTCGGCGTGGACTCGCTGCGTGAGGCTGTTGAAGGCGCTCGCGACGAGCAGGACGTACACGTGTGTCTCCCAGCGGCGGCCCGGTGCCACGACGGCGTGGATCCCGGCCTGATCGGCAGCCCGTGACCGGAGCATGACCGGCCGCCTGAGATGGTCGGGCACCCGGCGGGGGCCACGCCCGGAGCCGGGCGGCGGTGTCACTCGAAAGCGCCTCCGTGGAGGGCCGCTCGGCCGCACCGCGGCGGCACTGCTGCGCGCCACCGCCGCAGCGCCGCAGCGCCGGGCCCGGCCGCGGCG
>NZ_JBGWAB010000046.1:0-53436 GCF_041862025.1 Streptomyces sp. AB3(2024) | reverse complement strand
CCCCCCCCCCCCCCCCCCCCCCCCCCCCCCCCCCCCCCCCCGCCGGGGCCCCCCGCCCCCCCCCCCCCCCCCCCCCGCCCCCCCCCCCCCCCCCCCCCCCCCCCCCCCCCCGCTTCCGTTCTCGCCCACAGGCCCGCGGCGGTCAGGGAGCGGGGGCCGGGGCCGGGGCGGGCGTCGACCACGCTGCCCCGCCCTCGCCCCGCACCGGCCCGCCACCACGACGGCCGGGCCGGAAGCCGAGGGCGAGGGCCGCCGAGCCGGCGAGCGCGAATCCCGCCGTCCAGAGCGCGCCGACGTGCATGGCGTGGAGGAAGGCACCGTCGGCCGCGGCGGCGAGCCGGGTGTCGTGCGTGAGGGCCGCCGCGTGCCGGGCGAGCTCGGCCGAGACGCGCGCCTGCTGCCGTACCGGCTCCGGGAGGCCGCTCAGCGAACCGTCGATCGAACGCCGGTAGGCGATCGAGGTGATCGTGCCGCCGGCCGCGATGCCCAGCACGCTCCCCGTCTGGCGCAGGGTGCTGTTGACCGCACTGCCCGCGCCGGAGCGCTCCAGCGGCAGGGAGCCCAGGACCGCGCCCGTGACCGGGGCGATCACCATGCCGATCGCGGCGCCCTGGACGAGCATGACCGCCGAGTACCAGACGATCGGTGTGGTCGCGTCGAACAGGGACACGGACCCCATCGCCAGGGCCGCGACGGCCAGCGAGACCGAGGAGACGAGCCGGACGGAGGTCCGGCCTGCGAGCCGGACGCCGACCGGCGAGCCGACGACCACTCCGAGCGCTCCCGGGAGGCCGAGGAGCGAGGCCTGCAACGCCGAGTACCCGCGCGCGCCTTGGAGGTAGAAGGCGAGGTAGAAGGATGCGGCCGTCAGGGCCAGGAAGACCATCATGAGGGTGAGGTTCCCGGTGGCGAAACGGCGCCGCGCCAGCAGTCGGGGATCGAAACTGGGGTGCGCGATCCGCAGCTCCACGACGACGAAGGCCGTGATCAGCGCGATGCCCGCGGCGACGCTCCCCCAGACGGCCGGCCGGCCGAAGGAGGCGTCCTGGCCGGCGCGGATCAGGCCGTACGCGAGGAGGCCGAGGCCGCCCGTCGACAGGAGCAGCCCGGCCGGGTCGAGCCGACGGACCTCGGGGCTGCGGGAGTTGGGCACGTACCGGGCGATGAAGCCGAGGCCGAGGAGGGCCACGGGCACGTTGACGAGGAACACCGAGCCCCACCAGAACGCGGCGAGCAGCACCCCCGCCAGGATCGGCCCGGCGGCGATCCCGGCACCGGCGAAGGACGAGAGCGCGGCGAAGGCCGCCGGCCGCTGTGCGGGCTCGAACGTCCAGCCGACCACCGCCATGGTGGCCGGTACGAGGAGTGCCGCTCCGGCCCCCATCACCGCGCGCCAGAGGACGAGTTGGCCGGGGGTGGTGGCACAGGCGGCGAAGGCCGAGGCGAGGCCGAACAGGGCCATGCCCGCCAGCAGGGTGTTGCGGTGCCCGAACCGGTCACCGAGCGCGCCCCCGGAGAACATCAGGCCGGCGAAGGCCAGCGTGTAGGCGCCGGTGGCCCACTGGAGCTGGCCGGGGGTGGCCCCCAAGCCGAGGACGGGGTCGGACAGGGTCTCGAAGGCGGTGGTGAGGATGGTGCCGTCGAGCCATATGAGGAGTTGGGCGAAGACGAGGACGCCGAGGATGAGCCGGCGGCGGGCCGGTGGTGGCGTGGACGGGCGTAACGGCATCGGTGGTGTGGCGGAGGACATGCGTGACTGCCTTCGGTTCAGGAGGGTTCCGGCTCGGCCGCAGCGTAGACTCGTCAAGTTCCTGACGGTTCGCCCATCGTGGCAACTCGTCAAGTTCCTGTCAATCACATCCGGGAGGACACCCCATGGGCGAGCAGGGTCACGGTCGGGTGGTGAGCTTCATGGTCCGGCACGCCTGGCTCAGCATGCGGGCCGCCATCGGCACCGAGCTGGAGGAATTCGGGCTCACGGTGCCGCAGTTCGCCACGCTGATGATGGTCGGGGCGTCCCCCGGCATGTCGGTGGCCCAGCTGGCCCGCTCGGTCGGGAGCACCCGGCAGGCCGCCAACGAGATGCTCGCGGCGCTGGAACGCGACGGGCTCATCACCCGCGCCCCCCACCCGACCGACCGCCGGACGCACCAGGTGCACCTGACGGCCCTCGGCGGCAGGCGCTACGAGGAGGCCCTCCCGGCCGTCGTACGGCGCGAGGCCGAACTGGAGGCGGCGCTGACCGCCGATCAGCGCGACGCCGCCCACGCCTGGTTGGCGGCCGTCTCGGCCGCCTGCCAGGAGCCCGCGCAGAAGTGACCCGCGGGGTGGAGCGGGTGGCCGGGGTTGCCGGGGTCACGGACTCCCGGACCACGCGTGGGCACGCGCCTCGTCGAGCAGGAAGTCCAGGAAGTACTCGGCCAGCGGTATGCGCAGGAGCGGCTCCAGGAAGAGGAACTGGCCCTGCGGATTCACTTCGAGCCAGACCGGCTCCCCGCTCGGGGTCAGCTTGATGTCGATGGCACCCATGCGCAGGCCGAGCACCCGCAGGACCGCCAGCACCCTCTCCGCCGTCTCGTCGGGAACGGGCCACACGGAGATCGGGATGGTGAGGTCGGCGCGCCAGTCGAGTTTCTCGGTCTTCAGGAGAGCCGCGTACATGCGGTCACCGAAACAGTTCAGACGTACGTGTTCGTCCCCTTCGATGTATTCCTGGTAGATCGCGGGGCACGCCTCGAAGGATTCCATCGCGATCGAGGCCGGGTCTTCGAGGTACTGGGTGAAGAGCAACGGCCCCGACGTACCCACCACGGGTTTCACGATGACGCGACCGACCTGTCCCAGGAAATCCGCCACCTCGTCGCGCGACTGCGTGACCAGGGTTCTCGGGACCCGAAATCCCGACCGCTGGGCGACAGCCATCTGGTACAGCTTGTCCGAAGCCCGGTCGGTCGCCTCGGGGTGGGAGATCCACTTCCCCTGGAAGGCCGTGGTGAGAATTCCCGTGAGGGCCCCGCGGCAATCGTTGTTGATGAGGTTCCGCTCGAATGCGTCCGCGTTGCCCTCCGCGGCCTTCTGAGCGGCTCGCACCCTTCGCCACCAGATCAACGAGGTCTCTTCCAGTACGATTTCCCGCCCGTCCGAGGTGCGCAGCATGGTCGGGGAGTTCCCGTGGGAATCCCAGGAGAGGCTTCGCCTCCCACTGAGTCGATCGCATTCGACTATGTGGAAATCCCGGTATCCACGTCTGCGCGCCTCGTTCCGGACCGCGAGTGCGTGAATGTCGTCCTTGAGCGAAATGGTGACAATCATTCGGGACAGACATCACACTTGTCGGAGCAGCCGCAGGAGCAGCCCTCGGTACCGACGGCCCGCAGATCGCTGGCGGACATCTCAAGACCGGTCGTCTGCCGGACGAGGGTTTCCCATACGCGGAGTTCCTCCGGCGTTTCCAGCCGGACGAACGAGTCGGGCTGGCATTCTATGACGACCGGGGGAGGATTCCTGTCCAACCGCTCCTTGTCCACGGGCTCGCCGAGTTTGATTTTCGCCATCACCCTCACTCCCCATAGCACAAGTTGGCCATTCACATCCAGCCTATGCCTCCCTCCCGGCCCCGCAACTCCGGGCGGGCACGGTCGCGCGGACCCGCCGGCCCGTCCTCACCGGTCCCCGGGGTGGAGCCACCGCGTGGGCGGCGAAGGGAGTTTGACCGCGCGTATCCGGCGACGCCGTTCCGGCGAAGGGCCGCGCACGCCCGGCCCGTTTTGTATCGGGCGTGTATCGGGAAACGCTTGGTCGTCCATCGAATCGGAGCGCCCGCCGTGCGATGCGCGGACCGCGTCCGGTGTCTGCCCTATCGTTCCCTTCAGGTCGCCCGCTCCCGGTCGCCGACCGCATCCGTCCCGACAGGAGCCGTCAGCCCGTGTCCGTGTCCACCCCCGCTCCGGCGCCCGCGCCTCCCGTGCGCGTGCTGCTGGTGGAGGACGACGAGCTCATGCGCCGGTCCTTCGCCGTCGCCCTGGAACGCTACGGCTACCGGATGCGGACCGCCGCCGACGGGCTGAGCGCCCTGGAGCTCTTCCGCGACGAGGACTTCGACCTGCTGATCCTGGACGTGATGCTGCCCGGTCTCGACGGGATCGGGCTCTGCCGCAGGGTCCGGGAGACCAGCCTGGTACCGGTCCTGATGATGTCCGCCCGCGGTGACGGACTGGACGTCGTCGCCGGTCTGGAGGCCGGGGCGGACGACTACGTGGTCAAGCCCGTGGACACCTACGTGCTCGTGGCGCGCATCCGTTCACTCCTGCGACGGGCGACCTACGCGCCGGCGCCGCCGCCCGCGCCCCGGCCCGCGCCGGCCCCGGACACCGGGGCGCCGGCCTCCGACGGACGGTCGCTCGTCTTCGGGGACCTGACCATCGACACCGGCGGCCTGGAGGTCTCCCTCTCCGGAAGCCCGGTGGCGCTGACCCCGACCGAACTGAAGCTGCTGCTGGAGTTCGCCGCCCATCCGGGCATCGTGCTGGACCGCCACACCCTCCTGCGCGAGGTCTGGGACTACGGCTGGGACGGCGACAGCCGCGTCGTGGACCTCTGCGTGCAGCGCCTGCGGGGCAAGGTGGGCCGGGACCGGATCGAGACGGTGCGCGGCTTCGGCTACAAGTTCAGGCGCTGAGAACGGTGCGACGGTTCCCCCGGCGACGGCCGGACCGCGTACCCCTGCGCTGGAAGATCGCCGCGCTGGCCGCGGCCACCGCCTGCCTGGTCGTCGCCGCGGTGGGCGCGATCGTGCACGTGTGGACCGCGCGGGACATCCGCGGCCGGGCCGAGGCGCAGGCCCTCAACTCGCTCTACGCCGCCATGGACGTCCACCGGCGCACCGGAACCCTCACGAACGGCGCCACCCTCGATCCGGAGGGGCTTCCCTCCTCCCTGCGCCACCTCACCGACACCACCCGGCACACGGCGTACGACGGGCGCGTCGACGGCAATCTGGGCCCGAGCGTCTGGGCCGCCGTAGGGACCGACGGCGCAGACGGCCGGGTACTGGCCGTCCAGGTGAACATGGGCCCGGAGCTCCACGACCTGCAACGCCTCGATGTGACCATGGCGGTGGCCTCGCTGGCCGCCCTCGCGGCCGCCATGCCCGTGGCGTTCTACGGAGCCGGGCTGCTCGCCCGCCGGCTGCGGCGGGTCTCCGAGACGGCGGGGCGGATCTCCGCCGGTGACCTCGACGCCCGGACGGGGCCCACCAAGGGCCGCGACGAGGTGGCCGACATCGCCGCCACCGTCGACCTCATGGCCGACAGCCTCAGCCGACGCCTGCGCACCGAGCGCCGGTTCACCGCGGACGTGGCACACGAACTGCGCACCCCGGTCGGCGGCCTGCTGGCGGCCGTCGACCTGCTCCCGCCCGGCGAGACGGAGGATCTGCTCCGGGCCCGGGTGCGCGACCTGCGCGGACTGGTCGAGGACCTGCTGGAGATCTCCCGGCTGGACGCCGGCGCCGAACGACCGGTGCGCGCCCACGTGCCGCTCGGGGCGGTCGTCTCGGAAGCCGTGGCACGCACCGGCCTCGACACCCGGGTCACCGTCACCGGCCCCGGGGCGGCCGCCCGTACGGCCGGGACGACGGAGACCGCGGAGACGGTGGAGGTGGTGGAGACGGTGGAGACGGTGGAGACCGATCCGCGCCGCCTCGAACGGATCGTCGGCAACCTCGTCATCAACGCCCACCGGCACGGCGCCGCCCCGGTCGAGGTCACGGTCGAGGGCCGTACCGTCGTCGTGCGCGACCACGGCCCCGGTTTCCCCCGGGACCTCCTCCTGGACGGCCCCCGCCGCTTCCACACGGGTGCGGCCGAGCGCGGATCCGGGCACGGCCTGGGCCTGACGATCGCCCTGGGCCAGGCGCGGCTCCTGGGTGCCGGACTGCGGCTGGAGAACGCCCCGGACGGCGGCGCCGTCGCCACGTTGCTCCTGCCGTCCTGACACCCTGCCGGCCCCGGCACCCGGCCCGCCGGGGCCGCTACACGACCGATACACAGCGGAGCGGCGGCCCGTACACGGCCGCCCTGGCGCCGATACGTTCGCCGGACACCCTTCGAAGCGCACCGCAGCGCACCCGAAGAGGAGTCACCGTGACCGCCGTCCCCCGTTTCCCGTCCGACCCGCTCGCCCCGCTCGGCCCGCGCCCGACGACCGGGGCCGCCGTCGCGGCCGCCACCACCGACCTGTCGAAGGTCTACGGCAGCGGCGACACCCGCGTCGTCGCCCTGGACCGCGTCAGCGTCTCCTTCCGGGAGGGCGAGTTCACCGCGATCATGGGTCCGTCCGGCTGCGGCAAGTCCACCCTGATGCACTGCGCGGCCGGGCTCGACTCCTTCAGCTCCGGCTCCGTCCGCATCGGCACGACCGAACTGGGGAACCTGGACGACGGTCGGCTCACGCGACTGCGGCGCGACCGCGTCGGATTCGTCTTCCAGGCGTTCAACCTGCTGCCGACCCTGACCGCGCTGGAGAACATCACGCTGCCGCTGACCGTCGCCGGACGACGGCCCGACCGGCAGTGGCTGGACCGCGTGGTGTCGATGGTCGGCCTCTCCCAGCGCCTGGGCCACCGCCCCGGGCAGCTGTCCGGCGGCCAGCAGCAACGCGTCGCCGTGGCCAGGGCGCTGGTTTCCCGCCCCGCCATCGTCTTCGGTGACGAGCCCACCGGGAACCTCGACTCCCGGGCCGGGGCGGAGGTCCTGGGCTTCCTGCGGGATTCGGTGCGGGAGCTGGGCCAGACGGTGGTCATGGTCACCCACGACCCGGTCGCCGCCGGGTACGCCGACCGCGTGGTCTTCCTCTCCGACGGCCGCCTGGTCGACGAGATGGCCCGTCCCTCCCCCGAGCGCGTCCTGGACCGGATGAAGGCGTTCGACACCCGTACGCACGCCGGCTGATCCGCCTCCTCCCCGCTCCGCACCAGCCACCCGCTCGCGTCCGCCGAGCCCGCCCCCACCAGGATCCGCACCCATGTTCCGTACCGCCTTGCGCAACGTGTCCGCGCACAGGGCCCGCCTGCTGATGACCGCGTTCGCGGTCATGCTCGGCGTCACCTTCGTCTCCGGCAGTCTGATCTACGGCGACAGCACGAACCGCGCCGCCACCGCCCGTGCGACCGCCGGCTACGAGCGCATCGCCGTCAGCGTCTTCCCCGACGACTCCCGCGGCGTCGGACCCGGGGCCGACGGCGGTGGGCCGCCCGGAGTGGACGCCGCCACCGTGGCCGCCCTGGCCAAGGTCGCGGGCGTCGCCGCCGCCACGGGACGGGTAGACGGCTTCGCCGCCGTCGCCGACCGCGACGGGCGCCTCCTCGGCCACGGCCCGTCCCACAAGGGCGGCAACTTCGCACCCGGCGCCGACGGCAAGGACCCGGCCTACCGGTTCACCCGTGGTTCCGGCCCGACGCGCGACGACGGGATCGCCCTCGACGAGACCACGGCCGCGAAGGGCGGCTATCGCGTCGGGGACACCGTGCGCGTCGGTACGAACCGGGGCGCCGCCTCGTACACGCTCAGCGGGATCTTCCGCACCGACGGGACCACACGGCCCGCCGGGGGCAGCCTGACGCTGTTCACCGACGCCACCGCCCAGCGGCTCTTCCTGCAGCCCGGCCGCTACAGGAACGCGGACGTCACGGCGTCGCCCGGCACCGACGTACGGGAACTCGTCGGGCGGGTCGAGTCGGCGCTGCCCCCGGGAACCGGCGCGGCCACCGGAGCCCGGCTCGCCGGGATCCAGGCGAACCTCGCCACCAACGACAGCGACACCATGAGCCAGATCCTGGTGGGTTTCGCCGCCGTCGCCCTGTTCGTCGCCACCTTCCTCATCTCCAACACCTTCACCATGCTGGTCTCCCGGCGCACCAGGGAACTGGCCCTGATGCGGGCCGTCGGCGCCTCGCGCCGCCAGGTGCGCCGCGTGCTGCTGACCGAGTCGCTCGTCGTCGGCGCGCTCGCCTCGGCGGCCGGCCTCGCCGTCGGCACCGGGGTCGCGGCCTTGCTGCAGACGGTCTTCGCCGCCGATGACGCCCCGGCCGCCCCGCTGGTCCTCACCCCGGGCACCGTGCTCACGTCCCTGCTGGTGGGAACCGTCCTGCCCATGGCCGCCGCGTGGCTCCCGATCCGCCGGGCGATGGCGATCCCGCCCGTCGCGGCGCTCGGCGCGGCCGAGCCCGCGGAGCCCGCGCGGACCGGCTCCCCGCGCACCGGCCTGTGCGCCGCGCTGCTGCTCGCCGGTGTCGGCGCCGCCGTGTACGGGGCCCTCGACCCGGGGCGGGACGCCCGGACCGTCATCGGCGTCGGCGCGGCCCTCGCGCTGACCGGCGCGATCGGCCTGATCCCCTTGCTGGCCCGGCCGTTCGTGGCCCTCGTACGGCCGCTGCTGACCCGCCTGCACCCGGTGCACGGCACCCTCGCGGCCCGCAACACCCTGCGCGCCCCCCGGCGTACGGGTGCCACGGCGGCGGCGCTCGCCATCGCGCTCACCCTCGCCTCGGGCCTGTCCGTCCTCGGCGCCTCCGCCACCCGGTACCTCGACCGCGCGACCACCCACGACTTCACCGCCGACTACCTGGTGAAGCCCGCCGAGGGCGGCATGCGGATGACCCCGGACACCGCGGCGCCCCTGGGGAAGCTCCCGGGCACCCGGTTCAGCCCGCTCGACCAGTCCACCGGTTACCGCCTGGGCGGTGTCTCCTCCGTCCTGACCGGCGTGGACCCGGCCACCATCGGCGGGCTCCTGCGGTACGACGTGATCGAGGGATCCCTGGACTCGCTCGCCGAGGGCCGGATCGCCGTGGCCGACTTCAAGGCCGGTCCGGCCGGCTGGCGCGTCGGCCAGACCCTTCCCCTGGAGCGGGACGGCCGGAGCGGCAGCGTCACCATCGGCGCCGTCTACCGGGCCGACGAGCAGAGCAACCTGCTGCCCAGCATCACCGCGCCCGACTCCCTCGTGGCCCGGTACGACTCCACCCCGAGCACCGCCGGCGTCCTCGTCGCCACGCCCGGCGGGGCGGGCCGGGCGTCGCTGGTCGGGATCACCCGCGCCCTCGGCGACAACCCCGCGCTGGCCGTCCTCGACCGGGCCGCCGTCCGCGCCCGGGACAGCGGGGACATCGGCGACCAGCTCAACGTGTTCTACGCGCTGCTGAGCATGGCCCTGGCGATCGCCGCGCTGGGCATCGCGAACACCCTCGCGATGTCCGTCCTCGAACGTCACAAGGAGATCGGCACCCTGCGCGCCCTCGGCGTGGACCGCTCCGGGGTGAGCCGCATGATCCGCCTGGAGGCGCTGCTCCTCGGCGGACTCGGCGCGACGCTCGGCACGGCCCTGGGCGTCTTCCTGGGGTGGGCGCTCGGGCGCACGCTCCAGGAGAGCGTGGCGGGCTACGCGCTGGTCCTCCCCTGGGGTCGCCTGGCCGTCGGCGTGCTCGTCGCGCTGGCGGGCGCGCTGCTCGCCTCGCTCTGGCCGGCCCGAAGGGCCGCCCGGATCGACATTCCGGCCGCGACGGCGGCGCAGTAACCATTCGCCCCAACGCCCGCAAGGTCTCGGACGGCCGCCCCGGACGCGGCGGCGTGCCGGGTGTGCCCGGCATTGGAGTGACATGCCGTTTCCCGTCGCCCCCCGCCGATGTTGAACGGCCGACGCGCCACCTTTCAGGCGCGTCATCCAGAGCTCTTGTAGGAGTAGTCATGCGTATGCGTTCCGCCCTGACCGCCTCTGTCCTGGCCGCCGGCATCCTGCTGGGCGGGGCCGGCGCCGCCCTGGCGAACGACGGCGTCGACCTGGAGCAGTTCTCCGGCGGCCACGCCGCCTTCGCGTCCACCTGCTCGTCGGCCGCCGCCATCCCGGCCGCGTTCGGCCCTGTCTACACCTCGTCCTGCGCGAAGGAGGGCGAGAAGGAGTGGGCCGACTTCGCCCACCTCGGCGCCCACTGACACCCAGGCACCACCAAGGGGGCGGCCGACCACCACGTCGGCCGCCCCTGCGGCGTGCGGTCCCGCCGGGCCCGGCCTCGGTCTACGGTCTTCCGGGCGCCGGCGGGTGCTGCGCCAGGATGCGGCGCAGCCAGCGGGTCCGGGCCTCGCGGGCGTCCCGGCTGAGGGCCGCCCGGGGTGCGAGGGTGTCGAAGCCGTGGAAGGCCCCCGGCCACACGTGCAGTTCGGCGTGACCGCCGGCCTGCCAGATCGCATTGGCGTAGGCCACGTCCTCGTCCCTGAAGGTCTCGGCCGAGCCGACCTCGACATAGGCCGGCGGCAGCCCGGAGAGGTCCGTGGCCCGGGCGGGAGCGGCGTAGGGCGGGAGGTCGGCGACGCCCTTCCGGTCGCCCAGCAGCGCCTGCCAGGCGGTCGCGTTGGAGGTGCGGTCCCAGGTGTCGACGCCGGCCATCTGGTGGCTGGAGAAGGTCCGGTCGCGGTCGTCGAGCATGGGGCACAGGAGCAGCTGCCCGATCGGGACGGGTCCGCCCCGGTCCCGGGTGAGGAGGGCGAGCGCCGCGGCGAGTCCGCCCCCGGCGCTCTTTCCGCCGATCACGATGCGGTCGGCGTCGATGCCCAGCTCGGCGGCGTGCCCGGCCGCCCAGACGAGGCCCGCGTAGCAGTCCTCCAGCGGTCCGGGGTAGCGCGCCCGCGGTGCGAGCCGGTACTCGACGGAGATGACGGCCAGCTCCAGCGGGAGGGCCCACGCGCGCAGCAGTTGCGGGAGCACGGACCACGCGTTCCCCATGATCATTCCGCCGCCGTGCATGTAGTACAGCAGGGGCAGGGGGCCCGTGGTCCCGGCCGGGCGGGCGCTCACGAGCGTCACGTCGGGCTCTCCCGCCGCTCCCGGCACGCGCAGTTCGTCCACCTCGAAGCGGCCGTCGGCCCGCAGGTCCCGCAGCGAGGGCCTGGGCCGGGCGGCGGCGTCCCGTTCCTGCCGGGCCACGAGGTTCCCGGGCGTGAACGGCTCCCGCACGGCGTCACCCAACGCGGCGAGGGCGCTGCCCAGTTCCGGGTCGAAGGGCGGCGGGGCCGGATCCGTTCCCGGGCCCGGTCCGGGCTCGTACGGGCTGCCGACGGCGCTCACGACGCGCCCTGCCGTCCCGCGGGGGAACCGTCGCACTCCAGGAGGCGGCCGTCGACGGTCCCGACGAGCAAGTGGCCCTGCGGTGCCACGACGAGGGACAGCGCCACGGTGGGCACGCCGTCGACCTCCAGCTCCCGGCGCCACCGCACGGAGCCGTCGCCGGCGTCCAGTGCCACCAGGGTGCCGCAGTTGTAGGCCGCGTAGACCGTCTCCCCGTCGGTGTCGAGCGCGGTCGCGGGGCTGTCGGTGCGGTACTGCCACCGCACGTCTCCGTTCAGGGACCGCCGCACGACGTAGGCCCCTCCGGGTTGCGGACCGTGGCCGTGGTGGACCTCGCCCGCGTACACCAGGGACGGGCCGATCTCGGCCGCGGGCCCGCCGAAGTGGTGTTCCCGCGGAACCCACGAGTGCGGGAAGAGCCGGCGCGGTGTCCCGTCGGTGCTCACCGCCACGACCCACTTGTCGCGGTGCGGCTCGTCCGGGTCCGTTCCCACCAGGGCATAGGTGCCTCTCGCGCGGCGGACCGGGAACGGATGGTTGAACACGTCGAACGCGCCGACCTCCGGCCCGGCCACCGGACCGGCCGGATCCAGCATCACCAGCCGTGCGGGGGGCTTCCGGGGGCCGTCCACCGTCCGCAGGACCGTCCGGGAGCCCCCCGAGAGCAGGACCGCCGGCGCGTCCGGGACCACGGTTTCCAGCACCTGCCCCGTGTCCAGCGCGATGCGGGTGATCCGGGCGGTCCCCGGGGACGGCTGCTCCCCTCGTCCCGCGCACGGGCGGCCGCGTTCGACGTTGGTCCACAGGGAGGTGCCGTCGGAGGCCGGCAGGAGCTGCCGCCCGCCCACCTCGTCCAGGACCGCCCATTGCCGCTCCCCCGACGGAAGCCACGACTCCGCGCGGACTCCGTCCAGGGCCGCCAGGGCGCGGCCGTCCTCCAGGGCTTCGACGGCCCACACCCGACGGCGTACGGACCAGGTCCGGCCGGTCGCCGTCGCGAGGTCCGTCAGGAGCCTTCGGGCCTCGCCGCCGCGGTCGGTCCGGGCCGCGGGCTCCGCCGGGGCGTCCAGCTCCCCGGAGCCGATCGACCCCTTCCCCACCGCGGACCAGTCGGCGCGGTCGACGACGGCCACGTGCCCCTGCTCGTGCGCGAGGGGGTTCTCCCAGTCGTCGTGGGGTGCCACCACCAGGCGCAGCGCCGTCCCGCTCAGCCACGACGCGCCGAGCACTTCCCGCCCGTGGCGCAGCGCGGACACCACGTCGCCGGTGCCGGTGTCGAGCAGCAGCAGTTCGCCCTCGAAGGAGTAGCCGCCGTCGTAGCGTCCCGTTCCGACGGCCAGGAGGGGGAGGACGGGGTGGAAGGCGAGCGCGCGCACGGGGTAGCGGGACCGCGCGAGGTGACGGCAGCGCAGGCCGTCCCGCTCGTAGACGCCGACCCTGTGTCCCGTCCAGCCGGAGTCCGCGGTCGCACCGCCGCTCCACTGGACGGAGCCCACGTCCCCGCCGACGGCGACCAGCCGCGAGCTCGCGTGGACGAGGGCCAGGGCCGGTTCTCCGATCCCGGCGAACGGACGGTCGCCGAGGACTCGGCGGACGAACGGCTCAAGGGTCATGCAGGGTCCTCCCCGGGGTGGCGCACGGTCGTCCATGATCCCCGCGGCCGGGACGGACCGCCAACGGTTTCGGCGGGGGCCGCTGCCGACGCGTCCGGCGCCCGCCCGCGGCCCTGCACCGCAGCCTCCCGGGGGTCCGGAGGTTTGCGAGCGCCGCCACCGAGCAGCCGCCCTGTATGGCGCACATCCGCAGCGGGAAGCCACGGGCAGGACCCGGAACCGGTCCGGACGCCGCCGGGCCGGTGTGCGCGACCGGGCAGGCGGACGACACCGGGACGTCGCGCCGGGTGGCGACGCCGGACGCGGTCGGCCGGGACGGCCAGACGCCCGGGTACGACAGCGAGACCGTCGAGGACGCGATGGTACGGATCCGGAGTGAGGCGCGCGGGCGCTGGCCCGAGCTGGACCAGGTGTTCCTGGACGTCACGGACGCGGACGCCGCATACGGCCGCACTCACCGCTCGGACGTCTAGCGGATCCGCGCCCACATGGGCAGTGCGAACCAGCACAGCAGGTACCAGGCCAGCACGCCGCCCACGATCCAGGGCACGAGCGCGTTGTGGGTGGCGACCCGCAGGACGAGCAGGAGCGCCGCCGTGCAGGTGGCGAGGAGCAGGACCAGGCCCGTGGCGATCAGGCGCCCGGCCCACACGACCGCCTCGGGTTTGATCCGCCGGCCGGTGACGAGGCCGTGGAACGCCACCGGGCCGATGAGCGCGCCGGTCGCCAGCGACCCCAATACCACGGTGATGATGTAGATCGTCTTCTCGGTCTGTGCGAGCCCCGCGAAGACAGGGGTGAAGGCGACCGTGAGCAGGAAGCCGAAGAGGATCTGGACGCCGGTCTGGGCGACGCGGATTTCCTGGAGGAGGTCCTGCCACTGCCGGTCCGCGCGCTCTTCCACGGTCTCGTTCCGCCCGGCGCTGGTGTCGTGCGGCATGACGCCTCCCTGGGACGCCCGTCGCTGCGCGCCTACAACTGGAGCGCCGACGGGTTCGCTCCGGCGCTCCGTGCGGGACTTGTGGCTGTTCATGCAGGTCGGAGGCGCGGGTAGACGCTTCACTCGATCGTGTGGGGATCTGACGATTACTGGCAGATTCCAGGAGTTCTCTCTGTAATTTGCTTCCTTGTGACGGATTCCGGGACTCGTCGCTTCTCCCTCATCACGGGCGGCGACGTAGCTGTGAAGGACCGGCCCGGCGAGCAAGTGCGGCCGGAGCCGGGCCTGGCTGACGTCCTGACGCTCCAGCGACAGACCGCGGCGACCGTGTCCGTGGAAGCCGAGCGCGCGCTCTTCCAGGACTCCCTCGCCGAGTACGTATGGGCCCGGGACGTCGCGGGCCTGTCACCGCGCACGCTGGAGTCATTGGTCCAGCCGGTGCTGGAGATCTGCGCGTACTACGACGTCATGCCGTGACACCTGACCTCGCGGCAACTGGACAAGTACTTCGCGGGCCCGGGCAAGCGGCCGCGGCACACGACGGTCCGATCGAAGATCAACCGGATCGACCTCTACTACGCCTTCCTTGAACAGCGGTACGCCGGCGAGATCCACCGCCGCTTCGGCGCGGTGGTCCAGTCGCCGGTCGATGCGTTCAACAGGCCGGTGCACCGCGGGGACTTCGGGCTTCGGATCCCGCCGTCGGCGCGGGCGACGAAGGAGTTCTTCGCCGCGTGGCGGGAGGCGCTGCCGCAGGCCCGGAAGTACCCGGTGGCAGTCCGCAACTACGTGATGTCGAAGCTGACGTACATCTCCGGGGTCCGGGCAGCGGAGCTCTGCCAGGTGCAGCTCGGTGACGTGCACTGGGAGAACGGGCAGTGGGGCCGGTTCCTGGTCCACGGCAAGGGCGCCGGCGGCTCCGGCCCGAGGGACCGCGAAGCCTTCCTCTTCGAAGAGGGCCGCGCGCTCCTGTGGTGGTACGTCGAGGAGGTGCGGGGCGAGTTTCCCGATGACCCCTCTGACCCCCCGAGCGCCGCTGTTCCCCTCCGAGCGGCTGGCGAAATCGCTCGCCGGCATAGACGGACTGCTCGCCCCGCCGGTGGTGCCCGACACGTTCCGGCGCGCGCTGAAGATGGCCTCGCACGAGTATCTGCGGGGCCCGGTCAGCGAGCTCTTTCCGCATCTCCTGCGGCACGTTGTCTCTGCTTGGTTTCTGTGTGGCGATTGGCTCCAACTGGGCCGGTGGCCTGGGTGTTTGGGCTTTGCGTTGAGCCGTGTGGTGTTTCTACTGTCAGCGCCCATGATCTTGAGTTTCTTCTCGTCCCGGGGCTGGGAGTCCTGGGACATCGAGCATCGGCCGTTGATCTCCGAGGGGATGCCCGTGCACGTCGACGACGACCTGCGCTTCGAGGACGGCCCGGCCGCGCCGCGTCCGACGGCGGTGGTGAACCGGTGGTTGCGTGAGCTCCCGGCCAGTGGGGCGCCGGCGCCGAGTTCGTGGGAGAACTACGCGCGGGTGGTCAAGGAGTGGATGGAGTTCCTGGCCGAGCACGGGGTGGGGCCGTTCGACTCGCGGGAGCGGTTGAAGGCGGGGCTGAGCCGGTACGCCGAGCACCGGGCGGCGGGTCCGTTGAAGGCCCGGTTCGCGGCGACGCCGTGGGGCCAGCACACGAGCATCCTGTCGCTGTTCTACCGGTGGGCGATGCACGAGGAGTACGCAACGGCCGAGCCGTTCACCTACCGCGCCGCGCGGGCCCTGTTCGCCGGGACCGGTCGGGAGGTGAAGGTGAACCTGGCGGTCCGCCGCACCCCGAAGCCGCATGTGACGATCAAGTACCGACCCCCGCGAAGCCCAGATCACCCGCCTCAAGGCGGAGAATGCCAAGCTCAGGGAGCGACTGGCCAAGTCGGAACAGATGATCGACGAGCTCGCGGACTTCCGCACCCAGGCCCTGGCCCGGCTCGCCGCACAGCACGAGGAGATCGTCCGGCTCCGTGATGCCGCCGCCGGGGCCAGCCGGGTCAGCCGCCTTCCCACACCACGAACCACCGTGATCGGGACGTGCAGTTGAAGCACGATCTCCGCGGGTCAGGCAGGCTCGGGGAGGTGACCGAGGTGCTCGATGACGCGCTCGCGCAGAAGGAGATACTCCTCCCAGCGCCGAGGAAGCGGCCCAGGTGGACGTTTGACGACCCGGGCTGCGGTGACGGTCTGGCCATCCCGGAACTGCTCGTGCGTCAGGTCGAGGTCCACACCGCTGGGCAACCGATTCCACCAGTGAAATCCGTGCTGTTCCCCACCGCAGTGGACCTCCCCGACCATGAGGTCGCCACCGAAGATGTCGTTCACTATCAAAGCGGTGATGTCACAGTGACCCCACGCCGGGTTGCCGGGCTGCCAGCCGGCGCGGACGAGGTCGTCCGGGGAACAGGTGTCAGCGGCCCAACTGGCCCGCAGAGCCTTGTCGATGACCAGCAGGTTCCAAGGGATCAGGCCGACGGCATCGCAGTCGCCACTGACATCGGCGGATCGCCGGGGAGACGCCTCTTCAGCTGCCGGCCCGGACTCGGACTGCAGGTATCGGCACAGAGCTTTCCGTCCTCCCGGAACGAAGAGACGTTGATCGACGGCCTCGCACAATTCGGCCTCTGTCAGCCAGCCCTGCCAGGCGATCTCGCCCGGGTCCGGAATCAGGGGTTCAGTCACGACAGCCTCATGCACCCCAAACCACACGGGGCTGATCCCCTCCCGGCAAAGGAACTTGAACATGAAGCGCACAGGCACACGAACGCCCAGCTCTTCGGACAGTTCCCGGGCCGCGGCTTCCTCATACGACTCACCCACGTTCACAGCGCCACCGACCATCACGTCGTAGTAGCCAGGGAACCGGGAATGCGTCTCGGACCGTCGCAGCACCAAGATCCGCCCTGCCCGATCACGGCAGATCGTCGTCGCAATGCGATGCGGCCAGTCCTGACGCTCCGCCTCGCCTCGTTCGACGACTCCCAACACGCGGTCCTGCTCATCTACATGCTCCACCAATTCGCTCACGGAGGCACGATCTCAGTCCCCACTGACAGCGAGGCCCCAGGAACACGAAAGAGAGTGACCTGCATCACGGGAGGTCCTGCGGAATACAACACAGCCGACCATCTGCGTCGCGAAAGCCGCCTCTGCGATCGGACCTGCTCAATCGCCACACGGAGTCATCCGCACGCGGCCTCTGCGGACACAAGGCACGCCTGCGCGACCCACAACTATGAGGCGGGGATGCCGTTGTGGGACGTGCAGGTCTTGCTCGGACATGTCTGGGCATCCACCACGGTCGGCTACCTCGCGACCGCGAAGGGCGACCCGGAGCGGGCGAGCCCGGAGTCTTCCCGGCGAGCGGTTCGCCGGCTGAGCACGGATGCATGATCCGTTGAAGTGGAACCTGCGCTGGGCCGCGGCCAAGCGCGACATTTGGCGCCCGACCCAGCTGCAGGCGGCCTTCCGGGAGGTGGGATTCACCCCGTCCCTGAGCAAGGTGGCCGCGCTGTGGTCGGGCAAGCCGGTCACCGTCCGGCTGGAGGACCTGGACATGATCTGCGCCGCCCTGAAGTGCACGGTCGCGGACCTGATGGAAGCCGAGCCGGTAGCGGCGGCCGAGGGACGCCTGGAGACCGAGCAGCGCGCCGTCGGCGACAGCGGGCCCGCACGCCCGATTCCGCGGCCGGGCAGCAGCGGAGCCCGGCGTTCCCTGCCGCCGAACCAACCGGGGCGACCGGTGATCAGGGGGTTTGGGCTGCTCGGGTCGTGCGGGACGTGCGCGAGCTGGGGAGCGGTGAACGGCAAGGCCATGTGCCCGCGGTGTGCGTGGGCGTGGATCCGCGTGTCCTCGGGCCGGGACGGCTGGAGCGAGGCGTCGTGCCGCCGCTGCGCCTGGACCGTGCCGGTGACGCGGGCGGGCGTCTGCGCGCCCTGCCTGCTGGCTATCCGCCTTGGGGAGGACGACCCCTGGGCCTGGGGCGAGCTCCACGACGAAGCCCTGTCCCCGGGCCGGCCGCGTCAGCTCGCCCTGGACATCGACGGGGTCGCCCTGCCCGAGGCGAGGCCGCTGCGCATGCCTCAAGCCAAGCCCGGGCGGCGAGCGGCCATCCCCTCGTGGTTACGGGCTCGTCTCCCCGAGCAGGTCCACGACGACCCCCGGATCTGCCCGCCCCAGGTTCCCGGGCGACTGGGGCTCTTCCCCACCCCGGCCCGCCGGTTCGCCCGCACCCACGCGGCCCGCATCGGCGACCGCGACATCCCCGGCTTCGAGGCCGTCTCCGAGCAACTGCAGCAGATGGCCGACGAGCGCCGGGTACGCGCCCGGACTGTGTGGATCTGGCGGCTCGAAGGCTTCGCCCGCCTGGCGCTGGCCGCCCGTGACCCCGACCGGCACCAGGTCGCCACCAAGGCCCTGAAGGACCTCCTCTACAACGGCCCGATCCTCGGGCAGGCCCTGGACCGAGCCGGCCTCCTCGCACCGCCACCCCCGCGCCGGATGGTCCCGCCGCGCGGAACCGGTCCCACCCGCCAGGGCGGACAGCGCGACCTTGAGCTGCGGGGGCAGTGCGCCCACTGTCTGGCCTGGGCGAATGATCGCCGGGTCCTGTGTGTGCCGTGCACCAGCTGGTGCTCCGAGATGCGCAAGCGCGGCGGCCACGAGGCCGAGTGCGGCCGCTGCCACCGCACGCTGATGCTCAGCGCCGGGATGTGCCGCATGTGCCGCATCGTCGTCGCCGAAACCGAGGTCGACACCGCCCAGATCGCGATGAAGAACGGGGATCAGCTGTGGTTCACCGGCCCCTATGCCGCCGGACTGGCGGTCGGGCGCTTCCTGACTGGCACTGCGGCGCCCCAAGGTCGCTTCGCCCTCAAACGACGCCGCGCTCGTGCCCGGGCCAAGTCCGAACGCCAACTATCCGAGTACCTAGTGGACCCCGCCCAGCTGGGACTGTTCCCGTCCCCGCCCCGGGACCGGACTCGTCTGGACACCAGCATGCCGCCCGCCCTGACCGCGGCAGCAGACAGCCTGGTCACTGACTTCACCGCGTACATGCGGGGCCGCGGATGGAACACCGACTTCTTCAACGGCAGCATCCGAACCCTGCGCATCGTGACCGGGCACCTCGGCGCCGAGGCTCCCATCCAGGAGGGCGACATCCGGGCCCTGGCCTCCATGAGAGCCGACCTCCAGGGCGCCCGCGTCATCAACTACCTCCGCCTGCGCGGCCTGCTCGCCGCGCAACCGCCCACCGATCCGTGCATCGCCCGCTCCCGGCATCACGCCACTGCCATCGCCCGCCCGGCCTTCTCCACCGCGGCGCACACCTTCATCGACGTACTCCTTGGCCAGGGCAGCACCTCCAGCCGGGCCCGCAGCTCCAAGACCGTCGAGAACTACGTGGGCGCCATCCTGGGCACCCTCGAAGCGTGGATCGCCGACGGGCTCATCGATCCCCGTGAGATCACCAGGAAGCACATCGAGGACGTCCTGGACCCGCTCCGCGGCGACCAGGCCCGCCGCCTGCACACCGCACTGCGCTCCTTCTTCAGGGCCCTCAAACGCGAACGCCTCGTCTTCCGAGACCCGGCCCGCAGCGTCTCCCTCACCAGCAGCCGATCCGTGCCGACCGCGCTGCCCTCCGACCGCATCGCCGGTCTCCTGGACCGCCTCGACGACCCGCGCGACCGCCTCATGGTCGCCCTCGTCGCCAGCTACGCCCTCCTCGCTGGACAGCTCACCCACCTCCGGGGAACCGACCTCGACCGCAGCAAGGGCCAACTGCGCCTGCGCCGGGCGGGCCGCATGGACCACGTCATCTACCTCGACGCCTTCACCCTGCGCCTGACCGCAGCGTGGGAGCTCCAGCGCCGCCAGCGCTGGCCCGACAGCTCCAATCCCCACTTCTTCGTCACCCGCAACACCGCCGTCGACGACTCCGGCCCGCCCATCAGCGCCGGCGTGGTCCAGTTGCTCTTCCAGCGAGTCGGCCCACCGGCCGGCCGCCTGCGCGTGGACCGAATCGTCGACGAGGCGCGCCACAGCTCCGACCCCGTCCGGCTGATGGAGCTCTTCGGCCTGTCCAACCATTCCGCCACCGGCTACGTCCTGTCGGCTCACCCGGATAGGAGGAATGGCCCGATCGCCCCCTAGGGCGGCGGGGACGTGGGCAAGGGCTTTGTTCACGAGGACGGGTTCTGGCTCAACTTCCGTGGAGACGCCTCGACGATCGGTTCACCGGGACACCGAACGATGGGAACCGGCAGGTCAGTGCTCTGGTTCGACGCGGGCACGGGCATGTACGGCCCGGTTCCACAGAAGTTGGGCCAGAACCCGAGGACGGGCAGCACTTCGACACCGGTTCGGGAGTCGCAGCCTGGCCGCAATATTCACGAGTTTCGGACAGCACCTGGGCCTGCTGGGGCTGTCTCGTAGCAGTGGACCTTGCAGAGGTCAGATCCACCCTGCGTTTGATCTCGCTGGGGCGGGAAAGATCCCCGCATGACCGATCCTGTGAACGACGGCGTGGCCACGCCGACAACCGTGCCGATCTCGGTGAAGAGCCTCTCGGACGCCGGTCTGGAACCGCAGCTGCGGTCCTGGATCAGCTCCGGACCCAACGAGCCCGTGACCGCCGAACAGATCACCCGGGCCATCGGGGAGGACCGGCTCGCCCAAGCCGCCGAATCCCTGGGCCGCGAGCCCGGCGACCTCGCCGCAAGCCTCGCCGCCGATCTCCCCGGCCTCATCGACACCGCCTCCCCCAACGGCCACGTCGAATTGGCCCGCACCCAGGACGAAGCCGGCGCCATCCAGGCCCGAACGGCAGGCAGCATCCACGCCTACATCGAAGGAGGACCCGCCTCTCTCTACAACGGGTCCGACGCCATCGCACTGACCACCAAGTCCAACGGCGTGACGCTGACCGCAATCCCTCAAGAGGTCGTGGACGACGCGACTTCCACTTCCGGAACCCAAGCCGACATGACGATCATCGCCGCACGCCCGCTCGACACCCGGAACGGGCTCTACACGGCCGACATGACCGTGATCTTCGATGCTGTGCCCCGCTCCCAGTAGGCCCAAGACCGAAAACCCGCCTCCTCGCAGCCACGGCGTTGGCACCGTGTGTGACGCAGTGCCGACGCCGTGGAATGGAGTCCCCAGGGTGGCCTGGCCGCCCGGTCCCGCGCCACCAAGACGCCGAAGCCCGGCGGGGCGCGACCCAACCGACGCTCACCCTCCACCCGGCCGGCGGGAGAGCCCGCGAGGTGCCTCCCCTTTCCCGTGAACACCGCCTATTGGCGCGAGCGAGCGACTCCCAGTGTCGTGTCAAAACGACGCCGCTACTCGTGTACAAAGCCATCGGCAACAACCACGTCCTTGCCCCTGGCTCTCCGTGGACCGCGGGCAGGAGAGTGCGCTGGGCTCCGGAGCAGCAGGCGCTGGTGGCGTGGGTCTACCGGTGGTACATCACGTACAGCTTGTTGCTGTGTGTGGCCGCGGCGACCTCGTCCATCGGCTTGATCTCGGTGCCGGTGCCGACCGGCTGCGTGGTGCTCCAGGCACCGCCTGAATGGGTGGAGGAGACCAGGGTGCCGTTCGTGTTGCGCAGGAAGATCCACAGCCTGTTGTTGTGGGTCGCCAGAGTCGGCCCGCAGGAGACACGCCAGCCCGGAGGCGAGGAGAAGTCCTTCCATCCGCCGCTGAATTCGGCATATGTGACGTCCACGCGGTCCTGCCTGTCGTCGCCCTTTCCGCGAGTGGCCTGCCACAGGGTGCTGCCCTGGGCGGTGAAACCGACAGGGCTGTCAGTCCTCCACGGGTGGTGCTGCGAGGACCGACTCCACTCTGGGTCGGTCCCGTCGTAGTAGTTCTCCCAGAGCATTCCGTCTTCGCCTACGTGCACCATCCACAGCTGGTCGCGCCAGGCCGCCAGCGCGGGGGCCTTGTTCAGGTAGGTGTTGCGGGACTTGGTCGTCTGGGCCCACGAAGTGCCGTCTTCGTTGACGCTCCACACCATGCCGCTCTCGTTGTCCGCGGCGACGAGGACGCAGTACAGCTTGCCCCGGTAGACCGCCATGGCGGGCGTGAAGTAGCTCCTCCATCGGTGGACCCGGACGGGCGTCGACCAGGTCTGGCCGTCCAGAACCGTCCACATGACCCCCTGGGTGCTGGCGTCCAGGAAGAGGGCGTGCAGCTTTCCCTTGAAGGACGCGAGCGCGGGGAAGTTCATGCTCTTGAAGGGCAGGGGGACCGGGGCACTGGCGGTGTCCCCGGTGTAGGTGACGTATTCGAGGGTTCCGGCGGGGAAGGGTACCTTCTCGCCGGTGTACTTCACCCTCAGCTCGTGGTATCCGTCACCGTTGAAGTGCCAGTTGGTGTGGCCGCGGTGGGACAGGACGGCCAAATCCTGGCGGCTCATCCCGATGGTGCGGCAGCTGGAGAGGTCGTCGTAGTTGCGGAAGTAGTCGATGATGCTGACGAAGAGCTTCCCGATCTCCCACGAGATCGCCACCCACGTCGGGACCGAGAAGCCCGTCAGATAGTCCCCGATCATCAGGGCTTCATCGATGCGGTCGACCGCTTCGTTGAGGGCCTTCTTGAGTGCGTTCCACCATTCGTCGTTGCTCTGATCGGCTTCCCAGCAGCAGATCGTCGTCCCGATGTAGCCGTCGGATGTTCCGTCGAAGAAGATTCCTTCGCCGGCGGTGAAGTGCCTCCTGTCGCCCTTCTTGACGGCTCCGAACTCCTCCGAGACGAAGGTGGCCCCCGTGGCGTTGCCGCGGCTGGTGGCGGCGGTCCAGTAGATCTCGTCCCGGCCGCCCCCCTGGTCGCCGACCGCCCGGTTGACGTAGAAGCTCTCCATCTCCAGCTTCATCCGGAACGTCGTCGCCGCACGGGAGCCGTCCTCGCTCTCACCACCGGCCGGCGCCTCCCCGCTCTGCCCGATGCCGGCATCGGCTGCGCCGGTGGCGGTGAGGGGTTCGGTGACGTCAGCGAAGGCGGTGACAGCGAACCCGGTCTCGGCCATCGCTTCGATGAAGGCCGGATCCTCCGGCTGCCCCGAGGCTGCCACGGCCGGCGAGACGATCTGCACCGTCGGACACGCCAGCGCATCGGCCTGCAGGCGCGGAAGGTCCTGGCGCAGGTCCGCCATCGAGTAGCCCTGGGTCACCGGACGGCTCGTGATCCTCTCCGGCAGCAGCGCCACCCGCCCCTGAGCATCCACCAGTTCCCGGTACACACGTCCCCACTGCTGCGTCTCCGCGCCGGAGAGCTGCGCACCGACTGCGTTCAGCAGGATCTGTTCCAGGTCGGTGGGCGTCTGGCCCTGCCGCAGCCGGTCCGCACCGTGCAGCAACGCCCCCAGCAGCATGTTGCCGGACCCGCCCTGTCCCAGCGTCAGCGCCCGCGCCGCACGGTCTTGCGTGCGCTGTCCCGACAGAAGCCCCCGCAGCCGCTCCAGCCGCTCCTGCTCTGTCGCCCGCACCCTGTCCGCCATTGAGCCCTCCCGATCCGCCACTTTCCGTATCCGTTTCATCACGGACAGGTGCACGGTAGGGCGGCCAAACCGGCCTGACTGGACCGAAGTGCCTAATCGGTCAGGAAACGGCCGGAAACGCCATCTTGATTGCAACCGGGTTCCCCGCCAGGCATCCGGCGAACCCACACCAGGGTCAACGCCCGAGCGACGAATCGCGGCCGGTTCCAAGGCAGAGCCCTCTGAGATTCGGCGAACTCGTCGGTTTCCCCGGAGCGGGCACCGCATGCCCGCACCCCGGGCCCGTGCCGGCGGCGGTCCGCGTCGGGACGGCGTACGGCGTACGGCGGTGCTCCGGCGGGTACGGCGAGGACCGCAACGCCCCCTGGGCCCGGGTCTGGCGGCTCAGCCGCGCCGGGGCTGTGGGACCCGTACGGACGCCATGCCCGCCGCCGTGGCGGCCTGGATGCCCAGGTCGGTGTCCTCGAAGACCAGGCAGTGCTCCGGCAGGACGCCGAGGTGGGCGGCCGCCCGGAGGAACGCCTCGGGGTCGGGCTTGGCCCTCGTGTAGTCGCCGGCGCACACCAGCACGTCGAACGAGTCGAGGAGGCCGAGGACGGTCAGCGACGCCGTGACGGAATCGCGGGTGCTGCCGGACACCACGGCCGTCGGTATGCGCCCGCGGGAGTCCTCGATGTGCGCCAGGATTCCCGGGACCGGCGTGAGCCGGGGCAGGAGTTCCCGGTAGAGGTGTTCCCTGCGGTCCGCGACGGCCGCGACCGGCATCGACAGCCCTTGGGCCTCGTTGAGCGAGGCGATGATGTCCGCTACCGGCCGGCCTCCCCAGGCGTAGAAGAGGTCCTCGGGGAACGTGCAGTCCCACTCGCCGAGGGCTTGCGTCCAGGCCCGGTAGTGCAGGGGCATGGAGTCGGCGATGGTGCCGTCGCAGTCGAACAGGTAGGCACGGAACTCGCCGGGCGGCAGGGAGATGATCATCCGTTCAGCATATGGCGCCCGGGTGGGACCGGGGCGGTCTACAGGCCGGTCCGGGCCGCGTACCAGGTGGCGCCCGCGGCCGTGGTGCCCGCCCAGCCGACGTAGCCGTCGGGCCGGACGAGGAAGAGGCCGTCCCCGTAGGCCGCCTGCGACGGCACCCGCACCGTGCGGACGGTGGGCAGTGCCGGCAGGGCGGTCCCCGGCGCGGTGCCCACGACCAGCAGGGTCCAGTGCGGGCCCCGGAACGCCTCGAAGAGCCTTCCGCCGTCGCCGGCGTCACCGTCCGGCGCGCGGTCGCCCGCGCGCACCGCGTCCTCGGGCAGGTCCGTACGGGTCTCCACCGCGAGGGAGGACTCCCGGTATCCCAGGCCCAGTTGACGCGTGGCCGCACCGCGCCGGGCCTCTCCCCGGTGGATCCGGGTGGACAGGCCGAGCATCTCGGCGGCGACGGGCCGCCGTTCCTCCTCGTAGGTGTCCAGAAGGGACTCGGGCGCGCGTCCGCCCAGGACGGCACCGAGCTTCCAGCCCAGGTTGTACGCGTCCTGGACGCTGGTGTTGAGCCCCTGGCCGCCCGCGGGCGAGTGGACGTGCGCGGCGTCCCCCGCCAGGAAGATCCGCCCCTGCCGGAAGGCGTCGGCCAGTGCGGCGCGCGGCCGGAAGTCCGAGGCCCAGCGCACCTGCGTCACGGCTTCGGGGGCCAGGTGGGTGCGGGCGGTGACGACGGCCCGGATCCCTTCGAGGGTGAGGTCGATGTCCGCGCCTTCCGGGAACTGGGCCGTGAGCTGGAAGTCCCGCGTCCCGGCGAGCGGGCAGAGCGCGAGGAACCCGCCTCCTTCGGCGGCGGGCGGGAAGACGTGCCAGTTCTCGCGATCGAGGCCGTCGACGCGGACGTCGGCGACCAGTACCGGGTTCGGGTCCACGGTCTCGCCGGCCATGCCGATGCCGAGCGCGCGCCGCACGGTGGAGCGGCCGCCGTCGGCGGCGACGGCGTAGCGGGCGCGCAGCGGCGGGCCCGAGGCGAACTCCGCCGCCACGCCTTCCGCGTCCTGGGTGATGCCCACCAGCTCGCGGCCGAAGGCGACCTCACCGCCCAGTTCCGCGAGGCGGGCGGCGAGGATCTCCTGCGTGCGCCACTGCGGGACCATCCAGGGCTCGCGGTACGGCGAGTCCCCGGTCTCCCGGCTGTCGTCGAACATCGGGTGTTCGCCCTGGCGCAGGCCGTCCCGCCAGATCGCCGCGACCGGGTACGGACCGCCGGCCGCGCCGATGGCCTCCCCCACGCCCAGGTCGTCGAAGACCTCCCGGGTACGGGGCTGGACGCCCTTGCCGCGCGAACCGGGGAAGAGGCCCTCGGCCCGTTCCACGACGAGGGCCCGTACACCGCGCCGCGCGAGGTCCAGGGCGAGGGCGAGGCCGGTGGGGCCCGCGCCGATGACCAGTACGTCCTGTACGTCGCATCCGTCCTTGCGCATACCGCTCTCCTTAACGTCGTTAAGTTCCATCTCCGCACAGCATTCCCTTAACGCTGTTAAGCTGTCAAGCGTGACGACCCGGAAAGCTCCCAGACTCGACAAGAAGCAGGTCGTGGAGACCGCGCTGCGGCTCCTCAACGAGACCGGCCTCGACGGCCTCACCCTGCGCGCCATCGCCAAGGAGCTGAACGTCCAGGCACCCGCCCTGTACTGGCACTTCAAGGGCAAGCAGGAACTGCTCGACGAGATGGCCACGGAGATGTACCGCCGGATGGCCGCGGACGCCGACGCGCGACTCGCGCACGGCGCCACGTGGCGGGAGCGGCTCCTGGCGGGCAACCGGAGCCTGCGCGCGGCCCTGCTGGGGTACCGCGACGGCGCGAAGGTCTTCAGCGGTTCCCGCTTCACGGGCACCGAGCACGCGGTCCAGATGGAGGCGAACCTGCGCGCCCTGGTCGACGCCGGCTTCACGCTCCCCCAGGCGGTCCGCGCCACCTCCACGGCCTACTTCTTCACCCTGGGCTTCGTCACCGAGGAACAGGGCGTGGAGCCCCTGCCGGGGCAGCGCCGGGAGGGCTACGACATCGACGAACGCGCCGCCCGGCTGGCCGACTACCCGCTCGCCGCGACCGCCGGCGCCGAGCTGTTCCAGGACTACGACGAGGGCTTCGAGGAGGGTCTGGGTCTGGTTCTGGCCGGGATCGCGGCCCGCTACGGCGTCGGCTGACCGCGCTCCCCGCGGGTCAGGGGCGGATCGGCACTCCCCCGGCCGCCCCGGGCGCCTTCACCCTGATCGTCAGCCCGGCGACGAGGGCCGCCAGCAGCAGGAATCCGCACGCCCACCAGATGGTCAGGGGGGATTGGAGCACCTGGTCCCCGTCGGCGGAGGCGAGGCCGCCGAGCAGCATGACGCCGAGCGCCACGCCCGTGTGCTGAGCCGCGGCGAATGCCGCCGAGGCCGCGCCGGAGTGCCCCTCGGGGACGGCTTCGGTCATGACGGCGAGAACCGGCACGAGGGCCGCACCGGCGCCGCAGCCGGCGAGGAGCATGCCGGGCAGCACCCAGCCGACGTACCCCGCGCCGGTTGCCCTGACGAAGAAGAACAGGCCGAGGGCGGTGGCCAGCAGACCGCCGACGATCAGTACGCGGGGCGCGACGCGGTCCAGCAGGCGGGCGGAGATCTGGGTGGCGCCGATGGCCACGGCCGCGACCAGCGGCAGGAGGAGGACCCCCACCGCCTCCGGCCCGTAGCCGAGGTAGGGGCCCAGGCAGGTGCGGAGCACCGGGACGAGGACGAGGAGGCCCGCGCCGGCCAGGACCGAGGTCACGAGGCAGCCCGTGCGGCCCGGAACCCTGAAGAAGTACGGCGGCAGGAGGGGCTCGGGCGTCCGGGTCTGCCGCATCAGGAAGACCACGAGCAGGACGACGCCGAGCACGAGGGAGACGGTGACGGGGGGCTCGAACCCGTGGAGGCGGCTCAGTTCTCCGAAGCCGAGCGTGAGGCAGACGAGGCCGCCGGCGCCGAGCAGCGCGCCCGGTACGTCGAGGCGGGCGCCGGGGCGGCCCGGACGGTCCGCCGGCAGACCGAGCGCGGTGACGGCCGCGATCACGGCGATCAGTGCGCCGGCGTACAGGGACCAACGCCACTGGAGGTGCCCGGTCACCACCCCTACCAGCAGCACCCCGAGCGCGGAACCGCCGCCGACGATCGCGGCGTAGATCCCCAAGGCCCGGCGGCGCGCCTTCGGGTCGGTGAAGCCCGTGACCGCCAGGGAGAGCGCGGTCGGCAGCACGAACGCGGCGGCCGCGCCCTGCCCGGCGCGGGCGCAGATCAGCACGGCCGGCACCTCGGACAGCCCGCCCAGCACGGCCGCCGTGGCGAACGAGGCCAGCGCGACGACCATGACCCGCCTGCGGCCCACGAGGTCCGCGACGCGGCCGCCGAGCGGGAGCAGCCCCCCGAAAGCGAGGAGGTACAGGCAGAAGAGCAGGTACGTGCCGCCGGAGGAGAGACCCAGGTCTGCCTGGGCCATCGGCCAGGCCGACCTGAACATCACTCCGTCGAGCACCACCACCAGCTGCGCCAACACGGCCACCACCAGGCTCCGGCGGCCTCCGGCGGGGGCGGCCGGTGCGGGGGTCGAGGCCCGCACCGGGGCATCGGCCGGGCTCGGTGCCGGGCCGAATCCGGGGGCGTGGCCGGACGGGACCGGCACGGTCGGGGCGTACGCGGGAGGTGTGCGCGGGGACCGCGGATCGGGAGCGGGGGCCTGCAGGGGCACGGGCGGCGCGACGGGGGTGACGGCCGGGGCGGTGACGGCGGCCGGGGCCGGTGCCTCGGTGCGCTGCGCGGGGGCGTAGTCCAGCAACCGGGCCGCATGACGGCCGAGTTGGGCCAGCACCGGGCCCGGCAGCCACTCCGTCGCCGGGTCCGTCGCCGGGTCCGTCGCCGTACGGGCGGCCACCTCCGCCGGGGTGGGCCGCCGGGCCGGGTCCTTGTCCAGGCAGGCGCCCACGAGTCCGGCCAGCGGTTGCGGTACGCCGGTCAGGTCCGCCTCCTCCTCGGCCACCCGGAAGAGGTGGACGTTGAGGCCGGTGTCCCTGGCGCCGAAGAGGAACCGGCCGGTGGCGGCGTAGACGAGGACGGCGCCCAGGCAGAAGACGTCACTGGCGGGGGTGAGCGCGAGACCGCGGACCTGTTCCGGCGACATGAAGCCCGGGGAGCCGATCAGCATGCCGGTGCGCGTGTGCAGGCTGTCCCCGCCCAGGCTGTCCATCGCGCGGGCGATGCCGAAGTCGATGACGCGGGGGCCGTCGACGGTGACGAGGACGTTGGACGGCTTCAGGTCGCGGTGGATCAGGCCCGCCCCGTGCACGGCCCCGAGGGCGAGGGCGAGCCGGTTGGCGAGGACGTGGACCGAGTGTTCGGGCAGCGGCCCGAAGTCCCTGGCGACCACCGTGTGCAGGTCGGGTCCCGGCACGTACTGCGTCGCGACCCAGGGCACGGCGGCCTCGGGATCGGCGTCGAGGACCGCCGCCGTCCAGCTTCCGCCGACCCTGCGCGCCGCCGCCACCTCGCGGGCGAAACGCCGGCGGAACTCCGGGTGCCCGGCGTACTCGGCCTGCACGACCTTGACGGCCACGGTGCGTCCCGCTTCGGAACGCCCGAGGTAGACCAGACCCATCCCGCCCGCGCCCAGCCGGGCGATCAGACGGTACGGACCGATGCGCGCCGGATCTTCGGCGATCAGCTGCTCCACGGAAGTAAGATAGTGCAGCTCTCCAACGGTGGGGCCCCCTCGGGCGGATTCCGTGCCCGAAGGGGCGAGCGGTCAACGGCCTTGCAGCGCCCGGACGTTGTCGCCGAAGGTCCAGTTCCTGGATCCGTCCCAGTTGAGCGACCAGGTCATCAGCCCCTTGAGCCGGCCGCCGTAGGGGTTCCACGCCTGGGAGACCAGGCTCGGCGACATGTATCCGCCGCCGGCGCCCGGCTGGGCGGGCAGCCCCGGCACCTGCTTGTCGTACGGCACCTTGACGGTGGTGTTCTGGACGACCAGACCGCGGTCGAGGCAGTCCGTCTGCGCCTTGAAGCCGGCGACGGTACCCGCGGAGTAGGAGTCCCCGGAGCAGCCGTACATGCTGCCGTTGTAGTACTGCATGTTCAGCCACCACAGCCGGCCGTTGTCCGCGTACTTCTTGACGATCGGGAGGTACGCACCCCAGATCGAGCCGTAGGCCACGCTGCCGCCGGTGACGTACGCCGTCTCGGGTGCCATCGTCAGGCCGAAGCCGGCCGGCATCCGGGCCAGCACGCCGTCGATGATGCGGATCAGGTTGGCCTGTGACGCGGAGAGCTGCGTGATGGAGCCGGAGCCGACGAGGCCGGTCTCGATGTCGATGTCGATGCCGTCGAAGTTGTACTTCTGCAGGATGGGCACGATCGTCGCCACGAACCGGTCCGCGACGGCACTGGAGCCGAGGTCGATGCCGGCCGCCGCGCCGCCGATGGACATCAGCACGGTGAGGCCGTCCTGTTTGGCCTGGCACATCTCGGCGGGGGTGGGCACCTTCACGGTGGTGTCCATGCCGTCCTCCCACAGGACGGTCCCGTCGGAACGGATGACCGGGAAGGCCGCGTTGACGACGTTGTAGCCGTGGGCGCGGATACGGGCGTCGGTGATCGGTATCCAGCCCAGGGGCGGGTGGACCCCGTTGGCCGAGCCGTCCCAGTTCTCCCAGTAGCCCTGGAGGACCTTGCCCGTGGGCCTGGACTTCACCGGGCAGGTGTCGGCCGCGGCGGGCGCGGCGGGTGGCGGTGCCGCCGCGGCGGGTAATTGCGCGAGGAGCGCGGCCGCGAGTCCCGCGCCGAGCAGGCAGATGGTCCGGCGGATCATGGAGTGCTCCCTTCGTGCCGCTTCCGCGCGGGCGCCCTGGGTGCCCGCGGCGGGAGGACGGACCTGAGTGGGGGGAGGGAAGGAGCGGGGGTGGGCCGGATGCGGAGCGGGCCGCGAGAGCGGTCGGCGGCGGGACGGGGCCCGGCGGCGGGCACGGCCCGGTGCGCCACAACGTAAAGTTGGTCCAGACCATCCGTCAAGAGGTGCGGCACCGACCGGATCCGCCGGGCCCGGACGGGAGTGGAGGCGGGCCGGGCAACGGGCGGTGGCGGTCGCGACGCGAGGCTCTCCCCCGGACGGCCGGTACCCGTCGGCACGCGCGCCGGCCGGGGCGGCCGTAGCCTGTTGGCCGGCGGTCCTGCGGAGGAAGAGGGAGCATGCGCGAGTTCCTGGTCGAGATCACCACCACCGTCCCCGAGGGCACCGACCCTGCCCTCGTGGACGAGCGCCGCGCCGCCGAAGCGGTGCGGGCTCGGGAGCTGGCCGCGGCGGGACACCTCGTACGACTGTGGCGCCCGGTCGGTGAGCTGCGGAGCATCGGTCTGTGGCGGGCCGCCGACGAGGCCGCGCTGCGCGAGAAGGTGCTCGGCACACTGCCGCTGCGGGCGTGGATGACCCACGTCGTCACCCCCGTCGAGTCCCACCCCAACGACCCCGGCGGGCCCGCGTCCGCGTCGTGACCGCGGGCCCGCCCCGGGCCACGGCTCAGGAGGGCCGGACGACCACGCCGTCCCGGACCGTCAGGGGGGTGGGCTGATGCTCCTCGTGGAAGCGGGTCCAGCCCAGGCCGACGCCGCCGTCTTGGCGACGGTGGGCGTCGGCCGCCGCGGTGGCGAGCCAGGCGAGGAGTTGACCGGTGCGTTCGAATCCGTCGGGGTGGATCTCCTGGCGGCTGGTCAGGGCCCAGGCGCCGCGTCCGGTGCGCTCCCGGGGGAGCAGCAGCGAGACGAGGGCGCCACCGATCGCGTACGCCTCGCCCCGCTGGGCGAGCAGGGGCTCGGGGTGGTCCTCGACGACGGGCCGCCCTTCGTCGTCCTCCACCACCCAGGGGAACTCGGTCACGATGCGGAGCGCCTGCGGTACCGGGCCCAGACCGAGGTGCCAGCGGAGTTCGGCGAGTTCGGGTTCCGGCAGGTCGGCGCGCAGGTCCAGCGCCAGCATGAGTTCGAAGACATCGGCCATGTGCGCACACGCTAGCCCCCGCCGGGCGCCCGCGCGGGGCCGCCCCCCGTCCGGCGGCGGGGCCCGTCGATGGTGGGGGCGCGCGGGCCGGGCAGCCGGGCCGTCTCCTCGGTCCCCGCGTATGGGGTCGCGGGGTCGCCCTCGTGCACGCAGCCCGGCCGGCGGGTGCACCGGTCGGGGAAGGCGTCGTAGGCGATCTGCCGGCCGCGCGGTCTCCGGTTCCTGGTCGGCGAGGGGATCGGAGAGGGTGTCGACCCCGTCGAGCAGCATGCGGCCGGTGCGCTCGGGGAACCGGGCGGCATACACGGCGCCCAGCCTGGTCCCGTAGGACCGGCCCAGGTGGTCGAGCCCGCGTTCGGCCGCGTCACGCCGGTCGCGGGGACGCATGTACGAGGGGCCCGTGCGTCCGGGGCTCCGACCAGGCACGCACGGGTCCGCGGCGGCCCCCGCGGACCGGTTCCGGAAAGTCCGCCCCGACGCCGCGTTGCATGAACATGCGAGGTGCTGCATAATCTTCCCATGTCTAAAGTCCTCACGTCCCTTCCCGCCGGCGAGCGCGTCGGCATCGCCTTCTCCGGCGGGCTCGACACCTCGGTCGCCGTCGCCTGGATGCGCGACAAGGGCGCCGTCCCCTGCACGTACACCGCCGACATCGGCCAGTACGACGAGCCCGACATCGCTTCCGTGCCCAGCCGCGCCTCCGCGTACGGCGCCGAGATCACCCGGCTCGTCGACTGCCGTGCCGCCCTCGTCGAGGAGGGCCTGGCGGCGCTCGCGTGCGGCGCGTTCCACATCCGGTCGGGCGGGCGCCCGTACTTCAACACCACGCCGCTGGGACGTGCCGTGACCGGCACGCTGCTGGTGCGCGCGATGCTCGAAGACGGGGTGCAGATCTGGGGCGACGGCTCCACCTTCAAGGGCAACGACATCGAGCGGTTCTACCGGTACGGGCTGCTCGCCAACCCCCACCTGCGGATCTACAAGCCCTGGCTGGACGCCGACTTCGTCACCGAGCTCGGCGGCCGCAAGGAGATGTCCGAGTGGCTGCTCGCGCACGGGCTGCCGTACCGGGACTCGACGGAGAAGGCGTACTCCACGGACGCCAACATCTGGGGCGCCACGCACGAGGCCAAGACGCTGGAGCACCTCGACACCGGCATCGAGACCGTCGACCCGATCATGGGCGTGCGGTTCTGGGACCCGTCGGTGGAGATCGCCACGGAGGACGTGACGGTCGGGTTCGAGCAGGGCCGCCCGGTCACCATCAACGGCAAGGAGTTCGCCTCCGCCGTCGACCTCGTGATGGAGGCCAACGCGATCGGCGGCCGGCACGGTCTGGGCATGTCCGACCAGATCGAGAACCGGATCATCGAGGCCAAGAGCCGCGGCATCTACGAGGCGCCCGGCATGGCGCTGCTGCACATCGTCTACGAGCGCCTCGTCAACGCGATCCACAACGAGGACACCCTGGCCGCGTACCACAACGAGGGCCGGCGCCTCGGCCGCCTCATGTACGAGGGCCGCTGGCTGGACCCGCAGGCGCTGATGATCCGCGAGTCGCTGCAGCGCTGGGTCGGCACGGCCGTCACCGGCGAGGTGACGCTGCGGCTGCGGCGCGGCGAGGACTACTCGATCCTCGACACCACGGGCCCGGCGTTCAGCTACCACCCGGACAAGCTCTCCATGGAGCGGACCGAGGACTCGGCGTTCGGCCCGGTGGACCGGATCGGCCAGCTCACCATGCGCAACCTCGACATCGCCGACTCCCGCGCCCGCCTGGAGCAGTACGTGGGGCTCGGCCTGGTCGGCACTCCCCACCCGACGCCGATCGGTGCCGCGCAGGCGGCCGCGACCGGGCTGATCGGGGCCATGGACGAGGGCGGCGCCGAGGCGATCGCCTCCCGCGGCGAGGCCACCGACGAGGAGACGATGCTGGACCGCGCCGCGATGGAGTCCGGCACGGACTGACCGGCCGACCGGCCGACCGGCCGACGACGGGAGGCCGGCCGGCTCCGTACGGCCGGCCTCCCGTCGTACCGCGTCCGCGGCCGCTGCCCCGGTGGACTTCGTTCCGCCGGGGCGGCGGCCGTTGCCCGTCCGCCTCAGGGCGGTCCGAGCCGCTGGATGGCCACCATGGCCGCGTCGTCCCCCAGGACGCCGCCGGCCGCGTGGCCGAGCAGGTCGGCGCGCAGGTACTCGAGCAGGGCGTGCGGGTCCGCCCCGGTCCAGGCCGCGGCCCGCTCCGTCAGCGGGTAGAACGTCCCGTCCCGGTCGCGGGCCTCCATGACCCCGTCCGTGTAGAGCAGGACGATGTCCCCGGACGCCAGGGGGAAGGTCTGCGCGGTGGCCCGCGCGTCCACCAGCCCGGCCAGGCCCAGGGGCGGTGCCGGATGGTCCACCTCCAGCGCGGTGACCCGGGAACCGCGGAACAGCAGCGGCGGCGGATGGCCGCAGTTGATGAGGTGCAGGGCCCGCTCGTGGTCGGGGAAGTCCAGGACGGCGGCGGTGACGAACCCCTCGCCGGGGTCGTCCGGGGAGCCGTCGGGCACCCGTGACCCGTCCGGGCCCGGGGCCACGGATCCGTCCAGGTAGGCGACCAGCCCGGACAGGTCCGCCTCCTGGTGGGCGGAGGCGCGGAACGCGCCGAGGACGAGGGCGGCGTCCCCGACCGCTTCCAGCCCCTTGCCCCGGACATCACCGATGATCAGTCGCGTTCCGCGGGCCGTACGGGCGACGGCGTACAGGTCTCCCCCGATCTGGGCCTCGGCCTCGGCGGCGAGGTAGACGGAGGCCAGGCGCAGCGGGCCGATCCGCTCGGGGAGCGGCCTCAGCACCACCTGCTGCGCGGTCTCGGCGACCGAGCGCAACTGGATCAGCTCCTTCTCGTGGACTTCGCGCAGGTGGGCGAAGAGCGTCACGATCACGGAGATGAGGATGAGGGCGATGATCTGGAAGGTGTGGTTCAGGTCGGTCAGGCTGCTGCGCACCGTCGCCGTCACCGCCTGGGCGACGACGGCGACGGCGCCGACGGCCGCGGTCGTCCAGGGGCCGGCGAACGAGGCGGTGATGGCCGGGGCCGCCACCAGGAAGGGCCCGAGGTGCACCTCGGGCGGGGCCAGGATGTCGACCACGGTCACGATGGTGATCAGCGCGAGCGGGACCGCCAGGAGCGCGTGGCCCTGCTCCCCTGCCGGATGAATGCTCGCACGCGGGCGCCCAAGGTCCATCCCTCCTGCATACACCGCCCCGGCCGGGGGCCGCGTGGCACCTCTGGAGTGCGCGCCGGGGAGCCCGCCCTTTGGGTCAGCCGTCAGCCGCGCACGGCCCCCGGCGGCCGGACGGCGGTCCGCGCGGCCGGATCCTCGTCCGGGACCCAGTTTCCGTGGAGGCCGAGGGGGACGCGTACGGGCAGGTGGATGCGGGCGAGCGGTTCCCCCGTGAAGTCCCGGGCGGAGAGGATGACCAGATCGGCGGCGCCGCGCTCCGGGCTGTGGACGTACGCCATCACGTAACCGTCGTCCTCGGCCCCGGGCGTCTCGGCGGGGACGAACACTCCCTCGCCGACCGCGGCGAAGCGTCCGAACTCGTGTGCCTCGGTGGTGCCCCGGGACAGGTCGTGTTTGAGGAGCGCGTTGCTGAAGCCCGCGTCGGGACGCTGGTCCCCGGGGCCGGCCGGCGGGGCGTACAGCTCGACCGCGGCGGCGTAGCCGTACCGGTACGGGAGCCCGGTGAAGCGGGAGTTGACACGGGGGAACTCCTGGATGCGGTCGTCCAGCCGCTCCTCGCGGACCTTTCCCGCGGCGAGGTCGATGGTCCAGCGGTGGAGGGTGGGGCGGCTGGTGCCGAAGTCGCGGATGTCGAAGCCCTCGGGGTGGCGGACGAGGTCGACGACGACGTCCGTGCCGTTCTCGTGGGCGTTGAGGGTGTGGCCGACCAGGCTCGGGGCCACGGGGAACCAGCGCACCGGTCCGCCCGCGCGGGGCATCACGCCCACGCGCGCCGGATGGGTGTCGTCCCAGACGAAGGGGATCCCGGTGGCGAGGTGGGCCGCGCTGAAGACCACGGGGGCGTCGAAGAGGATCACGTGGTGGTCGGTGAGCGCGAAGTCGTGCATGTAGGGGCTGCCGGGGGTGTGCACGGTGGTGGCGCGCAGCACGGTGCCGGTGTCGTCCATCACGATGTGCTGGACGTGTTCGGAGCCGTAGCGGAAGGCGAGCGAGTGGAGCTCGCGGGTGCGGGGGTCGAAGAGGGAGTGGGCGTTGGCGTTGTAGCCCTCGGGGGTCGCGCCGAGGTCGCAGGGGCCGAGCGTGTCCAGGTCGTAGGTGAGTTCGTACGGGCGTAACCCGCCCTCGATGAGCGCGAACGTGCGGCCGGCCAGGCCTGCCACCTGCACGTTCGGGGCGAAGTCCGTCCGCGGGTCGACGGGGGCGCCGCGGCGCGGTTCGCCGAGCCGGTCGGCGACGGAGGTGGAGCGGACCCAGCGGTTGCGGTACCACTCGGCGCGGCCGTCGCGGATGCGGACGCCGTGGACCATGCCTTCCCCGAGGGTCCACAGGTGCGTGGCGGCGTCCTCGATGCCCAGCGGGTTGGGGCCGGTGCGCAGGTAGCGGCCACTGAGGTGGTCGGGTATGCGGCCGGTGACGGGCAGGTCGTGGGCGGTGGTCTCCTCGGTGACGGGCGCGAAGTTCCCCGAGAGGTAGCGGTTGGTCGTCGTACGCGTCGTCGCGGGTGTCATCGGGGGGTCCGTTCCGGGTCGGTGGACGGGGCCGGCGGGGCGAGGAAGGCCTGGCCGAGCGCGGTCATGAGGGTGGTGTAGCGGTGGGCGGCGGTGTCGGGCGGGAAGTGGCCGGCGAGTTCGAGGCTCACCGCGCCGTGCGCGGCGGCCCAGAGCAGTTTCGAGATCTCGTGGGCGTCGCCGTCCGGCCGGAACGCCCCGGAGTCGATGCAGGCGGCGACGGCCGCGGCCGAGGTGTCGAAGGCGGTCCCGGCGATGGCGAGGGCCTCGGCGCCGGGGGTGTAGTGGGGGATGGCCCGTTCGAACATGACGCGGTAGTAGGCCGGCTCTGCCAGGGCGTGCTCCCGGTAGGCCGTACCGAGGTTGTCGAGGTGGGCCAACGGGTCGTCGGTCGGCGGGACTTGTTCCTGGGCTCGGCGCAGCCGTGCGAAGCCCTCCCGGTACAGGGCGTCGGCCAGGCCCTCCTTCCCGCCGAACATGGTGTAGAGGACCTTGGTCGAGGTGCCGATCTCGGTGGCGATCCGCCGGATGGTCAGGGCGGCGGTGCCCTCCTCGACCAGCAATCCGATGGCGCGGTCGAGAACGGCGGTCCGTGCGGCTTCCTGACCGGCCCGCAGGGCGTCTTGGTAGAGCGTGGTCATGGGTAACAACATAACCCAGAGGTAACGCCGTTACCAGCATCCTCCCGATTCCGCGCGGCGCCTACGGACGGGCCCGCACGGCCCGGCCCAGGTCCAGCAGGCTCAGGCCGAACATCAGGACGCCCAGGGGGACATGGACCGACGGAACGTGCGCGATGCCGAGCACCACCTGCACCGAGGCCAGGACGAGGAATCCGGACGCGTGCAGGACCGGGCGCAACGGACCGCCGCCGGGCCGCCAGGCCAGGATCGCGGCGAGCAGGTAGAGCATCGACGCGCCGTACATCACGCGTGCTCCGACACCGTGCAGCAGCTCGCCGTACGACGTGGCGAGCAGCAGCCCGGCGGTGGCCGCCTGGAAGAAGACGGCCGAGGTCTGCAGGGCGATCGCCGTCCGCACGAACGTGAGGCCGCGTCGTCCTGTCGTCATCTGTGTGGCCATGGCCCGGTCCCCTCGTAGATCCATCGTCGGTGTCCCGGAGGTCCGACGACGCAGGCCCACCGAATGTGAGGCCGAGGGGTCCGCTCCCGCGCACCGCGCCGTTCCGTGCCTTCCTTTCTTAGCGGGACGTTAGATCTGCGGGCCGGACGTTGTACGGGGGCGGCCGCGGACGCATGCTCTGGACACTCCCCACCGGCGGGGCCCCTCCCCCGTCCCCTGTCGGGGACCTCTCACTGGAGGCGTCATGCCCTCGTCCACCGCGGTACCCGCACCGCCCCCGCCGCTGCCGCAGGACGCCGACCTCCGCAGGAAGCGGCGTACGGCCCTGATCGGCGGCTCGCTCGGCAACCTCGTGGAGTGGTACGACTGGTTCGTCTACGCCAGCTTCGCGATCTACTTCGCCGACTCCTTCTTCCCCGGCGACAACCCGACCACGCAGCTGATGAACACGGCCGGGATCTTCGCCGTCGGCTTCCTCATGCGCCCCGTCGGCGGGTGGATCCTCGGCCGCGCCGCCGACCGGCGCGGGCGCAAGAGCGCGCTCACGCTCACCGTCACCATGATGTCGGTGGCCGCCCTGCTCATCGCCGTGGCCCCGACCTACGGACAGGCCGGCTACTTCGGCGCCCTGGTGCTGCTGCTCGCGCGCCTGCTCCAGGGCATGAGCATCGGCGGCGAGTACGCCGCCAGCGCCACCTACCTCACCGAGGCCTCCGCCCGGAACCGGCGCGGCCTGGGCTCCTCCTTCCAGTACGTGTCGATGACCTGCGGCCAGCTGCTCGGGCTGGGCATCCTCATCACGATGCAGCACACGCTGACCACGGCCCAGTTGGAGAGCTGGGGGTGGCGGATCCCCTTCGTCCTCGGCGCCTTGTTCGCGGCCGTCGTCTTCTGGATCCGGCGGCGCCTCCAGGAGACCGACGCCTTCACCGAGCAGGCGGCGCAGGGGGATGACGCCGGGGACGACAGCACGCGGGGCACCCTCAAGGTCCTGTGGCAGCACCGCCGGCAGGCCGGACTGGTCATGGCACTCACCCTCGGCGGGACCGTGGCCTACTACACGTACACCACCTACCTCACCAAGTACCTGGTCGGCAGCGCGGGCATGGCGAAGACGACCGCCACCCTCGTCAGCTTCACCGCGCTCACCCTCTTCGCCGTACTGCAGCCCTTCGCCGGAATGCTGTCCGACCGGATCGGGCGGCGCCCGCTGCTGATCACCTTCGCCGTGGGCTGCACCGTCGGCACGTACCCGATCATGACGGCCCTCGGGTCGGCGTCCTCGTACTGGTCCGCCCTGGGTCTGTCCCTCCTGGCGCTGGTGATCGTCACCGGCTACACCTCCATCAACGCCGCGGTCAAGGCCGAGCTGTTCCCGACCCGGGTCCGGGCCCTCGGTGTGGCGCTGCCGTACGCCATCGCCAACGCGCTCTTCGGCGGGACGGCCGAGTACGTGGCGCTGTGGTTCAAGAGCGCAGGCCACGAGAAGCTGTTCTTCTGGTACGTCTCCGGGTGCGCGCTGGTCTCCCTGGTCACCTACCTCCTGATGCCCGACACCCGCGGTGCCGCACTCAGCCGCGCCGAGGTCGAGGCCGATGCCGAAGCCGATGCCCGTGACCGGCCGGACAGCGGGGGGTCCCGGGCCCCGTCGGTGGGGGCCGCACGCTGACCCGCGCCGGTGACCCGGGGCGGCCGCTCCCGTAGGCTGCTGCCCCCGGCCACGGCACGGGTCATCGGGTGAGGGGAACCGGCCATGCACGCGCTTCTCGTCGAGGACGACGACCGGATGGCCCGGGCCCTCGGCACCGCCCTCGCCCAGCGCGGCCACACCGTCCGCCGGGTGGGCCGGGCCCTGGACGCCCTGCTGCACCTGCGCGAGGCCGAGTTCGTCCTGCTCGACCTCGGCCTGCCCGACCTGGACGGACTCGAACTCCTGCGGCGGCTGCGCACCGTGTGCGACGCCCCGCTGATCGTGGTGACCGCGCGCTGCGGGGAGCGCGACATCGTGCAGGGACTGCGGGCCGGCGCCGACGACTACGTCGTCAAGCCGTTCCGGATGGCCGAGCTGATGGCGCGCATCGACACCGTGCGCCGCCGCACGGACCGGCGCACCGGCCGGGACGCCGACGCCGGGCACGGCGACCACCACCACCGTCCCGTGCGCGCCGGGGACGTCGAGGTGGATCCGGCGGGCCGGACGGTGACGGTCGCGGGAGTCGAGGTCCGGCTGACCCGGCGCGAGTTCGACGTACTGGCCTTCCTGGCCGGACGCCCGGACGAGGTGCACTCCCGCGAGGAGATCATGGACCGGATCTGGGGGGACGCCTTCCTCGGCGCCTCCCGCTCCCTGGACGTCCACGTGGCGGGCATCCGCGCCAAGACCGGCCGCTCCGGACTGGTGCGCACCGTCCGCGGGTACGGGTACCGGCTCGGCCGCCCCGCTGCCGCCACCGGCGGCGGCGGCGGCGGCGACGGCGACGGCGACGGCGGCCCTCGGGACGGAGCGTGGAGCCCGGCGGGCGACGGGGCCCCTGGCACGGCCCACGGCGAGGCGGACCGCGCCCGGTGAGGCGGCGGCTCCTGGCCGTGCTGCTGGTGCTCATGGGCGCGGCCACCCTGTTGCTCTGCCTGCCCCTCGCCGACGCCTACGCGCGCGGGCGGACCGAACACCTGCTGCTGCAACGCCGCTCGGAGGCCGTACGGTTCGCGGATCTCGCCGAGCGGATGCGCACCGCCGCCGACCGCCGCGAGCTGTCCGACGAGATCGACCGGTACGCGCAGCTCTACGGGGCTTCGGTGGCCGTCGTCGACACGGCCGGCGGGACGGTCGCGCGGGCCGGTGCGGCCGCTGCCCCGGAGGGTGGTCCCGGCCGGACGCCCTCGCCGGCGGCGGACGCCCTGGCCCGCGCGCTCACCGGCCGGTCCACCGACCGGCTGCCGGCCATCCGTCCCTGGGGGCCCGCGACCGTGGTGGTGGCGGAGCCGGTGGGCCGTGACGAGCGGGTGAGCGGAGCCGTGCTGATGACCCTGCCCACCGGAGCGGCCCGCCGGGACGTGACGGTCCGCTGGTCCCTCATCGCCGTGGGGGCGTTCGCCGCCTTCGCCGCGGCCGCCCTGGTCGCGTTCGGGATCGCGCGCTGGCTGCTGCGGCCGGTCCGCGATCTCGACCGGGCGGTGGGCAGGCTGACCGCGGGCCGCCTCCACGCGCGGGCGGTGTCCGACACCGGGCCACCCGAACTGCGCCACCTGAGGCGGCACTTCAACGCGATGGCGCAGGCCCTGGCCGATTCCCTCGGCCGCCAGCGCGACTTCGTCGCCGACGCCTCCCACCAGCTGCGCAACCCCCTGGCCACGCTGGTACTGCAGATGGAGAACGTCGAGCCGTACATCGCCCCCGGACCCGGCCGCACCGAGCACGCGCGCGCCCTCGACGAGGCGGAACGCCTGGAGGAGCTGCTCGACGGACTGCTGGCCCTCGCCCGGGTGGAGTCCGGCACGGCCGAGCTGCGCGACCAGGACGCCGCGCGTGCGGTACGGGACAGGGTGGCGGCCTGGCGGCCGGTGTTCCGCGACGCCGGACTGGAGCTGACGGCGCACGGGCTCCCGGACACCCTGGGGGTGCGGGCCCTGCCGGACACGGTGGGCCGGGTACTGGACGCCCTCCTCGACAACGCCGTGAAGTTCGTGCCCGTCGGCGGACGCGTGGAGGTGAGCGTCCGCCGGGCCGCCGCGGGGGACGCCGTCGTACGCGTCGCCGACGACGGCCCCGGCGTGGCGCCGGAGCACCTGCCGTCGCTGCTCGGCCGGTTCGCGCGTTCCCCGGAGCACCAGAACGTGCGGGGCAGCGGGCTGGGGCTGGCCATCGCCGACGAGCTCGCCCGGGCCGGCGGCGGCCGGCTGACGGTCGGCGCGAACGTGCCGCGCGGCCTGGCCGTCGAGCTCCGGCTGCCACCCCCGTGAGCGGTCAGCCGTACACCGAACGGTAGTGGGCGACGGCGCCCGGGTGCAGCGGCACCCTTCCCGTCGAGATCGCGAACCGGGGCTCCAGCCGCACCCCGGCCGTGACCTCGCGCAGCAGGTCCCGCCACCGGTCGAACACCACGCGCAGCAGCGCCTCGACGGTGTCACGCGGTACGTCGTCGCGGGCCAGGAGGTAGTTTCCGACCCCGATGGTGCCCACCGGCTCCGTGAGCCCGTACACCCCGGCCGGAAGGGTGACGGCGGTGTAGACGGGGCCGTAGCGTTCCCGGAGCGGCCCCACATGGCCGTCCAACGACAGGAAGCGGAGCGGTAGTTCGCGTGCCAGCGCGGTCAGGGCGGGTGTGGGTACGCCGCCGGACCAGAACAGCGCGTCGACCTCGCCGCCGCGCAGGGCGCGCACGGAATCGGCCAGGCCCAGAGGTCGTTCGAGCGGTGCCGCGGCGGCCGCGTCCGGACCGGCGGCCCCAAGGATCCGGCCCGCCACCACCTGCACCCCCGACCCGGCGGCGCCGGTCGCGACCGGCCGGCCCGCGAGGGTTCCGGCCTCGTGCACCGGGCCGTCCGCCGGTACCAGCAGGTGCGTGTAGTTCACGTAGACCCGGGCCAGCGCCGTCAGGCCGGTGACCGGCCGGGGGAACGGCTCGCGGCCGAGGACGGCGTCCTCGGCCACGTCGGCCATCGCGAGGGCCAGATCGACGGTGCCCTCGTCCAGTAGCCGCAGGTTGTCCACGCTCGCCGCGGTGGTCACGGGGAGGATCGGCGGGCCGCCCCCACGGTCTCCGTACGCGGCGACCGCCCTCGCCAGGGCCCGCCCGAACGCGTTGTACGGGCCGCCCTCGGGTCCGGTGGCGAACCGCAGCCGCCGTGCCGGGGCGGACGCCCCGGAGCATCCGGCCAGCCCCGCCGCGACCGCGCCGCACCCGGCGCCCATCACCCGTCGACGACTCACCCCCGCGGCGGCCACGTCTTGTTCACATCCCCGTCGTCACGCACCGGGCCCGGCCCGTGCCGGCCGTCACCGGGTGCACCTTCGTCCCGGCCCGCGCGCGAAAACGTTCCGGCGGGCCGCAGCTCCTCCCCCGCCCCGCGGGAGACGGTCAAGAGGATACGTCGTCGATGATGGACATGATCACCCGGACCGCGGCCCCGACCGGTGGCCGCGGCCGGCCGCCCCGGGCACGTAAGGAACGCGCATGACGCGGATATCGCAAGACGTCACCCTGCCGCAGCCGTTCGGAGAACCCTTCGCACGCGACCCCCACGCCGTCTACGCGGCCCTGCGCGCCGCAGGACCGGTGCACCGGGTGGCGCTGCCCGACGGCTCCGAGGTGTGGCTGGTGGTCCGCGAGGCGGACGTCCGCGCGGGGCTGTCCGACCCGCGCCTCTCGGTGGACAAGAGGCACTCGGCCACGGGCTTCAGCGGTTTCTCCCTGCCGTCGGCGCTCGACAGCAACCTGCTGAACGTCGGACCCGAGGACCACCTGCGCCTGCGCCGGCTGGTGGCCCACGGTTTCACCCCCCGGCACGTGGACCGGCTGCGCGACACCGTGCGGGCCGCCGTCGACGAGCGGACCACGCACCTCGCCGGGCTGCTCGACGGCGGCGGCGAGGCCGACCTGGTGGCGGAGTTCGCCCGGCCGCTTCCACTGCGGGTCATCGGCTCCCTGCTCGACGTCCCGTCCGACGACCGGGAACGGTTCTCCGGCTGGATCTCCGCGATGCTCTCCCCGGGCTCCCGCGAGGAACTGGTGCGCTCCATCGGCGAGGTCCACCGCTTCCTGGTCGACCTCGTCGCCGTGCGGCGCGCCCGCCCCGGCGACGACCTCCTCTCGGACCTGATCACGGCCCGCGACGAGGGGGACCGGCTCACCGAGGAGGAACTCGTCTCGCTCGCCTTCCTGATCCTGGGGGCGGGCAGCGAGAACGTCCAGCACGTCATCAGCGCCGGCGTGCTCGCCCTCCTCGACCACCCCGAGCAGCTGGCCCGCCTGCGGGCCGAACCCGCGCGCACGGCGGACGCGGTCGAGGAGCTCCTGCGGTACACGAGCCCCAACCAGACGGCGATCCGCCGGTTCCCCACGGAGCCGGTGGAGATCGGCGGCGTACGGATCCCGGCGGGGGACACCGTGCTGTTCGCCCTGGCCTCCGCCCATCGCGACCCGGACCGCTACCCGGACCCGGACCGCTTCGACATCGACCGCGCCGACAAGGCCCACCTCGCGCTCGGACACGGAATGCACCACTGCCTGGGGGCGCCCCTGGCCCGGCTGCAGCTCACGCTGGCCCTGGGGGCGGTCGTGGACCGCTTCCCGGACCTTCGGCCGGCCTGCCGGGCGGACCGGCTCCGCTGGCACAGCACCTTCAGGTTCCGCGCCCTGCGGGAGCTCCCGGTCACCGGGCTCCGGTAGGACCCCGGCACCGAAACCGCCCCGGAGCAGGTGCTCCGGGGCGGCTGGGTGTGCCTGCGACCGAGGTCAGGCGACGGTGATGTTCTCCGCCTGCGGGCCCTTCTGGCCCTGCGTGACGTCGAAGGTCACGGCCTGGCCTTCCTGGAGCTCGCGGTAGCCGGTGGAGTTGATGTTGGAGTAGTGCGCGAAGACGTCCGGACCGCCGCCGTCCTGCGCGATGAAACCGAAGCCCTTTTCGGAGTTGAACCACTTCACGATGCCGCTGGCCATGGCCGTGCCTCTCAGTCGATGTCGGATCCGCACCGCGCGGACCCGGAGGTGATCGCCCTGGTCCTGCACTGCACAGCAAAACGCCCACGCCAGGGCGCGGGCAGGTACTGCGAACCACGACAGCTGCCGCAGACGCTACACGTCGGAACCGGCGCCCACCAGAGAGCAACGATCACTGTCACGAAATCGGGGTGTCGGCCCGGGGCGAGGTACCCGGGATGGACCATCTCGGCACGGGAAGCCCCCCGTTGCGGCCGTTCTCATCACCTCATCACTTCTGCACCCTTTCACGTGAAGCACGGTGTACGGGCGGCTATGGGGTGTGCGAGGGGTTGGCGCTGCGGAACGAGCGGCGGTAGGTGTCCGGCGGGACCCCGACGGTGCGTTTGAACTGGCGGCGGAGCGTGGTCGCGGTACCCATCCCGGTGGCGAGGGCGACCGACTCGACGCTCATGCCGGTGGCCTCCAGCAACTCCTGCGCACGCCGCACCCGTTGGGTCAGGAGCCACTGCAGGGGCGTCTGCCCGGTCACCGACCGGAACTGCCGGCCGAGGTGGCGCGGGCTCGTGTTCACCTCGCGGGCCATGTCGGCCACGGTCAGCGGCCGGTCCAGCCGCTCCAGGACCCAGGCGAGCAGGCCGGCCAGCACGTGGTCGCCCTTCACCGGCACCGGCGAGGCCACGAACTGGGCCTGCCCGCCCGGCCGGTGGGGCGGCATGACGAGGCGCCGGGCCACGGAGTTGGCGACGAGCGCGCCGTGGTCGAGGTGGACCAGGTGCAGGCAGAGGTCGACGGCGGCGGCCTTCCCCGCCGCCGTGAGGACGCTGCCGTTGTCCGTGTACAGCACGTCCGGGTCGACCACGGCCCGGGGATGACGTGCGCTCAGCTCCTCGGCGTGCGCCCAGTGGGTCGTGGCCCGGCGGCCGTCCAGCAGGCCGGCGGCGCCGAGCAGGAACGCCCCCGTACACAGGGAGGCCACCCGGGCACCCGCCTGATGGGCCGCGCGTACGGCCTCGACCAGTTCCGGGGACGGCGGGACGTCGATGTCGGCGCACGCGGGCACGATCACGGTGTCGGCGGCGGCCAGGCGCTCCAGCCCGTGGTCCGGCTCGACCCGGAACGGCCCGACCCGTACCGGCCCCGGACCGCAGAGCAGTACGTCGTACCAGCCGTCCGTGGCCTCGCGCGGGGGATTCCCGAAGATCTCGTAGGCAACCCCCAGTTCGAAGTGGAGCAGGTCACCAGCGGCCAGCAGCGCGACAGTGGGCATGTCCGAAATTGTACGGGTGGTGTCGTTCCGGACCATCACACCCCGACTCCCCCCGCGACGAGACTTACCGCATCGGCAGAACGAGAGCAGGGGGAACCATGAGCACAGCGGCGGCAGTGGTGGTGTACGGGGCGACCGGGCACACGGGGCGTTTCGTCGTGGCCGAACTCCTGAGGCGCGGCCTCGCCGCGGTGGTCTCGGGGCGGAACGCGGCGCGCCTGGAGGAGCTGGCCGCCGAGTGGGACGGGGTGGTGGTGCGGCCGGCCGCCGTGGACGATCCGGACTCCCTGGACCGGGCCCTGGCGGGTGCGGCGGCGGTCGTCAACTGCGCCGGGCCGTTCGCGGTGACGGCCGGCCCGGTGGTGGAGGCGGCGCTGCGCGCGGGGATCCCGTACCTGGACGTGGCGGCGGAGATCGAGGCGAACGCCGCCACGTTCGCCGACCACGCGGAGGCCGCCCGGAAGGCCGGGGTGGCGGTGGTGCCGGCGATGGCGTTCTACGGCGGTCTGGGCGACCTCCTGGTGACCGCGGCCCTGGAAGGGCGGACGGCTGCTGACGAGGTGCACGTGGCGTACGGGTTGAGCAGCTGGCACCCCACGGAGGGCACGCGGGCGGCCGGCGCGGTGTCGCACGAGCGCCGCGCCGGCCGTCGGGTGCGCTTCGCGGACGGCGCGCTGCGGTACCACGACGACGAACCGCGGGTGGTGGACTGGGACTTCCCGGAGCCGCTCGGGCGGCGGTCGGTGATCGCGGAGTTCACGATGGCCGATGTCGTCACCGTGCCGAGCCACCTGGAGGTGCCCGACGTGCGCACGTACATGAGCGTCGAGGCGGCCGGGGACCTGGCCGCACAGGACACGCCCGCCCCCGAGGCGGTGGACGCGCTGGGGCGCTCGGACCAGCTCTTCGCCGTCGACGTGCTGGTCCGCGCGGACGGCGTCGAGCGGCGGGCCGCGGCCCGCGGGCAGGACATCTACGCGGTCACCGCCCCGTTGGCGGTGGAGGCCGTCCAGCGCCTCCTGAGCGGCCGGACGCGGACCACGGGCGTGGCCTCGGCGGGCGCCGTGTTCGACGCGGCGGACTTCCTGCGGGCGTTGGCGCCGTACGTGTCGGTCGACCTCCCGCACTGACCGGCCGGGGCCGGTACCCGTAGGAGCGCGGCCTCCGCCGGGAGCCGCTACCGCGGATCGATCGGGGCCGGGCTCCCGAGCCGTTCCTTGACCCTGCGGGTCGCGCGGATCGGGGCCGGCCAGCACCTCGTAGGCCGGCCGCAGGTCGGCGACACTGCGGGCCAGGGGGCCGTCGGTGACCAGGAACCGGGAGGCGGGACCGGGGTCGTCCGGGCCGAGGACGCGCCGGTCGGCCGGGAAGCGCCGGTGGTCGGCTTCAGCGCGGCCACCCCGCAGAACCGGGCGGGGATGCGCACCGATCCGCCGGAGTCGTTGCCGAGCCCGAGGGTCGCCATGCCGGTGGCGACGGTCACCCCCTCGCCCCCGCTGCTTCCGCCGGGGGCCGGGCGGGGTCCCAGGGGTTGACCGTGTCCCCGAACACCTCGCTGCGCGTGTGCATCCCGGGGAGGATCAGGGTCGGGATGTTGGTGTGCCCGACGGGGACGGCGCCCATCTCACGGCCCTCTTCACGGGCTGAGCCGCCCCGCGGGCGGCCGGCGGGCTACCGTGCGGGGCGCGGCGCCTGCCCGCGCGCTCCGGAGGCGAACGCGAGGATGTCGGGGACGGCTTCGCGCAGGGTCGGGTAGTGGCGGTGTGCCCCCTCCACCGCGGCCGGGGTGTTGACGCCCCACACCGTCATCCCGGCACGCAGTCCCGACAGCACTCCCGACTGCGCGTCCTCGACGACCAGGCAGTCCCCCGGGTCCGCGCCCAGCCGGGCGGCGGCACCGAGGTAGGGGGCCGGAGAGGGTTTGCCCTCCTCGACGGCGGCCGCGTCCACGATCAGGGCCGGGACGGGCAGGCCGGTCCGGGCGAAGCGGCCGCGCACCCGGTGCTCGTAGTTCGAGGTCACCAACGCCCAGGATCCGGACGGCAGACGGGAGAGCAGCTCGGCCGCACCGTCGAACGCCGTGTAGGCGCCGGACCGGACGTCCTCGTCCTCCAGTTCGTGCAGGGCCGCCAGGCACGCCCGCGGATCGCGGTCCGGAGCGACCTGAGCGAAGGTCTCCACGGGCCGTGTCCGCAGGGCGACCCGGTGGACCTCGTCGGGATCCAGTCCGTGGCGCTCTGCCCACGTCCGCCAGACGCGGCGCTGGTTGTCCAGGGCGTCGATGAGTGTGCCGTCGACGTCGAACAGGACGTGGGTCCGGCGGCCGGTGGGCCCGTTGCGCTCGTTGATCACGGGCCGATCATGCCATCGTCCGTCCGGGGCGCAGGCGGGCCGGCGGGCCCGGCGCCGGGTCAGACGTCGCGCAGGAAGGTGGAGAGCGGGACGGCCGTGGTGTCCGGTGAGGGCCGCGAGAGGTGGAAGGCGGTGTGGAACCAGCCGGCGTCCTCCTTGCCGCGGGGGTCTTCACCGAGGGCGGTCACCGCGTCGACGGCGTGCCGCTGCTCGGTGGCGCTCGTGAACCGGCGTTGCGGGTAGGTGGGTTCCGCCACTTTCTCGGTGATCAGCCCGAAGGGTGCCAGCCCGTCGGCGATGGTCCGGTACGAGCCGGTGCGCAGGACGAACGCGGCGACCCACACCTCCTCCCGCGCGGCGCCGAGGAGCGGCCGGAAGGTGCGGGGGGACAGGAAACTCGCACCGCCGGTGATGGTGATCAGCCCCACCGGGCGTACGGCGGCCAGGAGGCGGGCGCCGGGAGGCTCCGTTTCCAGGTTCACGGCGAACCCCTCGTCGAGCAGGCCGACGGAGCACGCGTAGGCGATGGCGCCGGCGGCCGGGTCGAGCCCGATCACCGGCACGGCGTCGGGGCGCCGCCGGGCCGCGTAGAAGGCGCGGTCCCGTTCGATCAGCTCCGCGGTGGTGAGCGCGGCCGCCCGCGGCGAGGTGTAGTGGGCGTAGAGGTCGTCCAGGGTCAGGTCGTGGTTGAGGAGGGCCGCGTTGATCCCGTAGGAGCAGCAGATGTCCAGGACGGCGGGGGGCCCGGAGGCGGCGGCCCGGCGGCGTGCGGCGGTCAGGCGGCGGAAGACGTCCTGCGCGTGGTGCGGGGTCCGGTACCGCCAGCGGCCGAGGCCGCGGAAGAAGTCCCTCGGGTCCGGCCGGTCGTAGATCTCGTCGAACGACGTCATCGCGGGCCCGTCCGGCGCCTTCTCCCGGTCCTCCTCCCGGTCCGCCTCCCGGCCTCCCTCTCCGCCGTGCCGCATGCCGTTCCCGCTGGTGTTCGCCGGTCGTGTCATCGCGCACCGTCCTCCCCCGCCGCCGTGTCGCGTCAAGCAATAGCCGTCGGCGTCCCAGGACGGAAGGGGCACCGGCGGGACCCGGCCACCGCTCCGCTCCCCCCGGCGGGCGGCCCCGGCACGTACGGGGTCCGGGGGCCCCGGTAGGCTCCCCGCCTGGGGACGCGGGGGCACCGCGCTGCCCGGCCCCGGCCGCACCGCACGTACGGAACAGAAGATGACCGAAACGCCCGAGCATGCGACACAGTCCCCGGCGGACGGACGGGCGCCGGCCCCGACCGTCCGCGTGTTCATCGCCCTCGCCCCGCCCGACGAGGCGAAGGAAGAGCTGGAGCGGGAACTGGGTCCGGCCTACCACGCCCACCCGCGCATGAGGTGGAACCGGATCGAGGACTGGCACATCACGCTGGCGTTCCTGGGAGAGCTCCCGGTGGCGGCCGTGCCGCCCCTGCGGCCGGCGCTCGCCGCACTGGCGGCCGCACGACGGCCGTTGCGGCTGGCCCTGCGCGGCGGAGGGCACTTCGACGAGCGGGTGCTGTGGACCGGGATCGACGGGGAGCTCGAAGGACTGCACGGGCTCGCCACCGACGTGCGGGCTCTGGTCCGGGAGTGCGGGATCGACTTCCGGGAACGGCCGCTGCGTCCCCACCTGACGCTCGCCCGGTCGCGGCGGGGCGCGCACTCCTCCGCCGTGGAGGCCGCCGCCGGGCTGACCGGTTTCACCGGCCGCCCGTGGCCGGCCGAACGCCTGCACCTGGTCGGCAGCAACATCGGGCGCGGTCCGGGGCCGATCCACTACCGGGACATCGAGTCCTGGAGCTTCGACGGGCAGGACTGAACCGGCCCGCCCGGGACCGTTGTTCCCGGGCGGGCGAGCGGTGCCCGGCGTCAGCCCCGGCCGGGCTCCGGAGCCGCGTGGACCGAGGCGATGAGGCCTTCGGCGAGGTTCTCCTTGCGCATCCGCTGGTCCACGTAGAGCAGGGACAGGACCAACTGGGGGTAGCCGAACTGGAACACCCCGCTGATCGCCACGCCGAGCATCACGAAGAGCGCGTACACGACGATGCCGATGATCAGCGTGGTGGCGTCCGAGCCCTCGTCGCCCGCCGCCAGCATGGCCGGGAACAGCGCGAACATGCCGATCAGGGTGAACGGCAGCTGGATGATGTAGCCGACGACGGTCGCCATGAGGTACGCGAGCAGCGAGACTCCGAACACGCGCCACCAGCCGCCGCTGACGAGGCGGGTGGAGCGGCGCAGCGCGGCGACGGGGCCGAGCCCCTCGCACACGGCCACGGCGGGCGCGAGGCTGAACCGGATCGTGAGCCAGACCGACACGGGCGTCCAGAGCAGCGCGCCGAGGAACAGCAGGAACACGGCGGGCGGTGGGCCGGAGCCGTCCGTGCCCATGATGATCAGGGGGAAGCAGATCGCATAGAGGACGATGATCGGACCGCCCGCGATCAGCCCGATGAGCAGGACGACGCCGAGTACGGACGGCAGTCGGGACCAGGACCGCCGCCACATCGCGCGGACGGTCGTGGGGCGGCCGAGCACCGCCTCCTGGATCAGCGCGGGGCACAAGGCTGCGATCAGCGCCATGCCCAGCATCATGGTGACCAGCATGAGCACCACGGCCGGTACGAAGTACACCAGCAGGGCCATCACGTCGGCGCCCGCGGGCCGCTCGTCCGGTCCGAGGTCGAAGACGGCGTCGAACCGGGTGCCCGCGCCGAGGGCGGCGAACCCGATCGCGGCGGCCACCAGCAGGATCCCGATGCCCTGTACGCCGAGGATGACCCCGGTCAGGGGCTTCCAGCAGCGGCGGAAGGCGGAGAAGGCTCCGCCGAGCAAGTCGCCCGCCCCGAGCGGCCTCAGGGGTACGATGCCCGGTTGCGGCGGAGGCGGCATCCAGCCGCCTCCCCACTGCGGTGCGGGCTGTCCCGGGTGGTGGTGTTCCCACCCCGTGTTGTGCGACATCACTGTCCCCCTCGAATGAAGGGATACGTTAACCCGCCGTTCCGCGCCGGGGCACGGCGGCCCCGGAACGGCGGCCCCGGAGGAGCCGGTTGCCCCGGGCCGGCGTCAGGAGCAGCCGGGTACCGTGCCGGCGCAGTTCGCCGGCGCGTTCCCGGTGATGTCGCTCTCCGTGAGGACCACCTCGGCCCCGGCCGAGTTGTGCGTGCCGCCGCCGGTGCGGGCGGCGCGGTTCTCCGAGACGTTCGTGTGGTCGAGCGTCAGGCGCGCGGACACGGAGCCCTCTTCCTGCGCGTTGTGGATGCCTCCGCCGTCCCGGCCGGCCTGGTTCCCCTCGACCTCGCTCTCCTTCAGCATCGCGGCGCCTTCGTTGCCGATGGCGCCTCCGTCCCTGCCCGCCTTGTTGTCGGTGAAGGCCGTCCCGTGGACTTCCAGCGTCGCGATCCCGCCGTTGTCCACAGCTCCGCCGTCGAGGCCCGCACGGTTCTCCAGGAGCCTGCTGTCCTCGATCCGGGCGGAGCCCAGGTTGCCGATGGCGCCGCCGGCGTCGCGGGCCTCGTTCTGCTTGAAGTGGCTGGACTCGACGATCAGCGTGCCCCGGTTCCGGATGCCGCCACCGTCCCCGTCCGCCGTGTTGCCCGCGACGATGCTCTTCCTGAGCGTGAGCAGGCCGGTGCCGCCGTTGTCGAGGCCGCCGCCGTGGCCGGATCCGGACGATGCGGAAGTGGCGGTGGAGGTGGCCACGTTGGTGAGCACCTCGCTGTGGACGAGCGTGACCTGGCCGCCCTCGTTGGAGATGCCGCCGCCGTCCCCACCGGCCCGGTTGCCGACGATCTTGCTGTTCTCCACCCACAGCGTTCCCTCGTTGGCGATGCCGCCGCCGTCGCCGTCGGTGTGGCCGCCGGTCACGGTGACGCCCTTCAGGGTGAGCCGGCCGCGCTCGTTCACCGCGAGGATCCGGAAGCGGGGCACTCCCCCGCGTACGGAGCGGATCAGGGTCGTGTGCTCGCCGATGAGGGAGATCCTGCCCGTGACGGCCGGCAGGGCGGTGCCCGAGTTCCCGTAGCCGTCCTCGAAACGGTAGGCGCAGTTCTCCGCCAGGGTGATCGTGGCGCCTTCGGGCCGGGCGTTCGCCCGGTTGACCGCGGTGACGAGTCCCGCGGTGTCACCGCACGCCACGCTGATGCCCAGCGGGGCCCGCGCCGCGGCGGCGGGGGCCGTCGCGGCACACAGGCCGACGCCCGCCACCACGGCGGATCCGGCGAGCAGGAGTCGGTTCTTCATGTGCGGTTCCCTCATCCTCGGTTCCAGGACCGGCTGCCGGGCAGCCACCGTCACGACGGACCAGAGGTACCGGCCGCGCGCGCGGGCCCTTGGCATCCCGGTCCGGACATCCCGAAAGTTCATGCGGACAGCGGTCGCCCTTTCGGCGAACGGGCCTCCGCGGGGGCCCGATCCGGATCCGCGGGTGCAGCGGTATGCCCAAGGCCGCGTCCGACTGCGTACCCTCCCGGTGGGCGCGGGCGCAGCGGCGCTCCGCCCCTCCATCTCTTCTCCCACCACGGGGGCCGACTTGATCACACATCTGCTCCGCCGCGCACGCGGGGCACTCGCCGTCACCGTCGCCGCCGGAGCCCTGCTCACGGTGTCCGTGCCGGCCCACGCCGCCGCCGCGCCGCCCCTCACCGCCGCCGGCGCCTTCCTCCTCGACGCGTCCACCGGGGCCACGCTCACCTCCAAGGCCCCCGACACCAGGCGCCAGATGGCGAGCACCACGAAGATCATGACGGCGGCGGTGGTGACCACCCTGCCCGGCCTCAACCTCGACCGGAGGGTCACCGTCAAACAGGAGTACCTCGATTACGTCTACCGGGAGGGGGCGAGTTCGGCCCAGCTCAAGGCGGGTGCGACCCCGACGGTCCGTCAGCTGCTCTACGCCATGATGCTGCCCTCGGGCTGCGACGCGGCCTACGCGCTCGCGGACACGTTCGGCTCGGGCTCCACCATCGCCGCCCGCAAGGCGGACTTCATCGCGAAGATGAACGCCAAGGCGAAGGCGCTGGGTATGACCAACACCCTCTACGACACCTTCGACGGCATCTCACCGACCGGGAACAACCGCACCACCCCGCGCGACCTCGCGACGCTCACCCGGTACGCGATGACCAACACCCTGTTCCAGACCCTGGTGAAGACCACCTCGTACAGCAGCGGCGGCACCTCCGCCCTCGGCACCTGGAGCAACACCAACCTCCTGGTGCAGCCGCGCCCCACCGGATACGGCTACCCGGGTGCGATCGGAGTCAAGACCGGCACCGGCACGGCGGCGGGAAAGTGCCTCGTCTTCTCGGTGAACCGCAACGGCAAGACGGTCATCGGCGTCCTGCTGAACGACGAGGAACGCTACGCCGACTCCATGGCCCTCTCCGACTGGGCCCTCGGCCCGGCCGCCGGTTCCAAGACCGCGCTCCAGCGCAGCAGCTCGGAGCCGGTCCCGGACGTCCGCGACTGACCGGGACGGCGCGGAGCGGACACCCTCCGCGCCCGCCCCGCGCGTCGGCGGTCAGGAGACGCGCTTCAACGTCCAGGCGTTGTTGTTGAAGCCGCCGTTCGCGGCGTACACGCAGCTGCCGCTGTAGTACGAGCCGGTCTGGATCCAGCCGACGGGCTGGTAGGTGGAGGCGCAGGCCTGGACGACCGTCCCGACGGGGAGGCCGGTGAGCTGCTTGATCTGCTTGATGTTCGGGTTGAAGCTCTGCGTGCCGCAGCTCGCGCTGTACCCCCAGCTCACGTCGACGTAGCCGGTGGGCGTGACCACGCTCGCGCAGGAGGTGGTGACGTCCCCGGGGGCCGCCTGGGCGGGGGCCGCGGTCAGGGCGAACATCGCTGCGGCGCCGGCCAGGGCCATGCCGGTGGTGCGGAGGCGGGTCATGGGTCGTGACTCCTTCGGGTGGTGGACGGCCGGTCGGGCCAGGAGCAATTAGTACGGCCCGAACATCCGTTCCCGACAGGAGGTTTCCAGCCCACAACGCACCACATCGATCCAGCCGCGGACGACCGTACGTACGGCCGTGCCCACGACGGCGCCGCCCGCTGCCCCGCTGCCGCGCGAGCGGCCGGCCGGCGTCAGCGCG